>CAMWVA010000030.1 GCA_947177575.1 uncultured Porphyromonadaceae bacterium
CCGATTGCTCCGATTCTTCGGAATTTTCGGATTCTTCGGATGGCTCCGATAATTCGGACTGTTCCGATAATTCAGATTGATCGGAATTTTCGGATTCTTCGGATGGCTCCGATAATTCGGACTGTTCCGATAATTCGGACTGATCGGATTGCTCCGCCCCAAGCACTTCTTCTTCCTTGGCACGTACGGCTTCTTCGGCCTGGAAGCGGAAGTAGTCATCAAAGGAACGTCCTTCACGCAGCAGCAGTTCAAAGTTAGCTTTACTTATCATGATTGGTCGTACGGCTTCGGGCAGATCAAGGTCGGAATGGGCCATTATATTACGGTAGTATTCAAGTTCGCGTACATTGGCGAAGCCTTTAACTATGAGCAGGCCGATATTGCCGAAACTCATAGGTTCGAGGTCGAAGTCCTTTACACGGAACGACGAGAAGTTGAATCGTGCCACGTCGAAAAGTACCTGATTGGCATTTACCGAATCACGGGGGAAAGCCAGTACAAGATACTGCGGTTTCTCAGGATCACGCTCAAAGTTAGCCGGCTGTCCGTCACTACCGGTTTCTCCCGTGTCGCTAAGACGTGTTTCCCACAGCATCGCACGCGAATTGGATACACCGGCATGAGGTGTACGGCCGGCGTTCAGACCTTTGACAATGGCACCTGCCATATCTGTCATATCGGTATCGGGCCACTTCTGAAGCAGATAAGTAAGACGTTCCTTAAACTCTTCATAGTTTTCCTCAGTGAGATACGACAGAGCATCGATAAAGACAAACTTCGGCAGTATCGGAGACAACGGATAGTCAGTCTCCATTTCCGCTGTAAGAGCATGTACTGTGCTATTTTTATTATCCAGATAAGCCTCGTATGCCTCACTGTACATATTTTCCTGACGGACATACATGTCACGAAGATGCTCAAAATATTGCGGATCAGTCATGGCACGTCCGTACGGAGATTCCGGAAATTCGGTCAGTATTTTCTGTCGCCATACTTCGGCCTGAGCACTGTCATTTGAACGCACAGCCATCAGATACATATTATAATAGACATCAAGACGGTACTCATTATCGGGATAACGACGTTCCAGTTCCATAAATTCATGACGTGCTGCCGGGAAGTCTTCAAGTTTATCCTTAAGTATGATACCCATATTATACAGACCTTCCTCAATGACAGTATTGGCTGTCTGTATCTCTTCGGGTGTGGAAGGTATCTGTTTCAGATAATACTCCACGTTATGAGGATCATTAGCCTTATCCATAGCAACCGAATCGACAGGAGCGGCAGTAGAATCATTTCTTTCCGTTGTGTCAGTCTCCTGTTCTTCAAACGAGAAACTTGTTTTGTTACGGCGACGCCAGTCATCTTCAAGCTTACGGGCACCCCATCTACGCTGGAATTCAGTCTTACCGGCGCTTTTGGTCATTTCGTTATAGAAATACCATGATTTATCAGCATTCATCTGGAAGCCCTGTGTCGGTGTATTCTTATCCATAGGTGAATTCTGACCCTGTTGCTTGGACATAAATTCATCACGTGCGGCAGCTTCAGCCTCTTCTTTTTCGCGTTTTACAAGTTCGTCTACCAGTCTCTGACAAGCTTCGCGCTGCTCATCGGGAGTCATGGCAGCAAGACGCAGAAGCGAATCCTGCAATTCGACATTACCGGCATAGACAGCTAATTCGTCAAGTACCTCACTACGGCGTCTGAGCAGTTTATAATCCGGAAAATTGTCTGACAGTCTAGGTACTGCCTCTGAATAGCAAGGCTGTGCCTTCACATAATCTCCTTCATCAAAGTAGATAGTGCCGAGGGCTAACTGTGCCAGAGCTTTGTCTATACCATCACGGGTAGATTTCTCGACTGCCAATGCGTAATTCTCTTTAGCCTGCGCAGTATCACCACGCGACATATAAAGATTACCGATAGCATAATATATCTGATCCAGAAATTCCTTATTACGCTCATAACGTGTCATGGCTTTAAGTGCGTTGACTTCCGGACGTATGTTTGTACCCGAGAAGACCTCACTGCGCTTGATACGGGCATTGAACTTGGTGCGATAGTCAGTCGATGCTCCTGCTCCGGCTTTTTTATAGGCCATGTATGCGTTCTGTTTCTGTCCGAGCTGAGTGTAGACCTGTCCGAGAAGAAACCACAGACGGTTCTTCTGTGCGCCCGAAGCGGCCTGTGCGGCACGTGTGAGATAAGGTACCGCTGCCTGCCACTGTTCGGTACGCACCATGTAGTCAGCCTGTGTTATATCGTAGAGACGCGACAGAGCCTTACCGGTCAGGTCTTTCGGTTTGATAAGATGCAGTATATTTTCAGCTTCGTAAGTCCAATCCAATGCACAGTAAGAACGGGCCTGCCACAGACGGGCCTCAGTCACGACCTCGGGCAGCCATGTGAAATGCTTCGCAATATAGAAGAATGTCGAGGCGGCACCGAGAAAGTCACCGTTCATAAACTGTGCCTTTCCCATTGTGAGCCATGCGTTATGCAGAAACGGATTGAATTCCTCACGTGCCCGGAAAGCTTTCTCCTTAGCTGAACCGGACTTCTTAGCCGGTTTTTTCTTAATGGAGTGTAGCTGTATGGCTTTCTGCATCTTTTCTATAGTACGTTTAAAATCGCCCGACGGCTGTGGCAATTTGGCATCACCACGCGCTTCGGCCGGATGAGTAAGCAACATCCTTGTATAGTCATCGGCATACCCTTTCTCCATAGTAGCCAACTGGTCTTTATAATGTTCCGAACCGTTGAAATATACATTATAGCGTGTGGTAAACGCCTGCCAGTTGCGTGACGCCGGAGTATTCTTTTTCGTACTGCATGAAGCAGCGCATATACACAGCACGGCAAAAACCGCGTACATCATTGTACGCAGTTGTTTTCTACACGTTCTGCAGGTTTGTCTATGGAATATGGAAGAGGCCTTCATACACAATATAACGCAGTCCGGGCAATTAATATTTTAAAAAAGCAGAGGCCAAGACCAAAGTCCCGGCCCCCGCAACATCAAGGTTACGAAAAGGTGTTTTCTAAAGGATAATGTCATCGATCCTCAATCTGATTACGGCCTTACCACCTTATCGCTATAAAGTAACCTTGTATCTTTATAGATAAAAAGGAGTAATAAATTCAAAAATAAATGTTCCCGTTATGAAGCAGGGTTCTTTCTCCACACCTGACGAACTCTACAACTCCGGGAACATGGTTTTGTTTTCTGATGTTTATAATCATCTCTGGCTGTACCACTACGAACTTTGTACATGGCTTGGCATCCGAGGGGTGGAAATGATACGTGCACTCGCCTCTTGCGGTGACTTGGCATCCGTATCATGGCGTCGGGCTCTCGCCGATGTCAACTCTGTGTGGCCTGCTCTGTCTTTATAACTTTTAAGATGGGGATTGGGTTCACAGAAGATGATATTTTTTACTTTATTTTTTTATTTCATCAAAATCGTTCAATTTCTCTTCCCTTATTCGCTCTATAAAAAGTCATGACTACACGATTGTGTCCTACGTTAAAAGACCTCGAGAAAAAGTTTCTGAATTAACAATTATACCCAAAAGCTTTACTTTAATAATTTAATAGCATAAGTAAGTGTTTTTACTACCTGTCAATAACCTGTCAATAACTTTTTATGAATTGTAGATAACTTTCCCCAAATTGTCAATAACTTTTGCCTAAAATATTTGGTAGTTTAAAATATATTCTGAGACACAATTTATATCATATCATTAATATAAAAAATATTAGTTTATCTTTACAAATATCCTAACTTATATAAATTGTCAACAACCTGTAGATAACTTGTCAATAAGTTGTCAATAACCTGTCAATAACTTGTAGATAACTTGTCAATAAGTTTTGCCCAAAATATTTTGTAGTTTAAAATATTTTACAGGTGGGTAATTTTTAATGTATTTTTGACTCGCAAAAATGATTTAAGAAAAAGTTATCTACAAGTTATTGACAAGTTATCTACAAGTTATTGACAGGTTATTGACAGTTATCTACAGGTTGTTGACAGGATTTTTAGTAACTTTGCAGTTGCGGATAATTATTTCTTGAACCGATTATATTGTTAATAACAAATAACTTAGACGCTAAAATAAGAAGGCTGTCAGCATTCTACCTGTAAAATTTATCAAAACACCAAATATTTTAGGCAAAAGTTATTGACAAGTTATTGACAGTATTTATTGTTTTTGTTGTTAATAATCTTATTAATTTTAAAATTTATAAAACTAAAAAAGAAATGAACGCAACTGAACATCATGACCACGACAAGCTGCGTGAAGAAATAGCCCGACTAAAACGGGAGAAAAATGCTCTCATCATGGCCCACTATTACCAGCGTGACGAGATACAGGAGATAGCCGACTTCATCGGCGATTCACTTGCGCTCGCACGTCAGGCCGCACTTACAGATGCTGACATTATAGTCATGTGCGGTGTACACTTCATGGGTGAGACAGCTAAGATTCTTTGTCCAGATAAAAAGGTTCTTGTACCCGATACTGCGGCTGGTTGTTCGTTGGCCGATAGTTGTGATCCGGAAGAGTTCCGTGCTTTCGTTGAAGCTCATCCTGACCATACGGTGATAAGCTATGTCAATACTTCAGCTGCTGTCAAGGCTCTTACCGACATTGTAGTTACTTCAGGGAATGCCCGTCGTATAATCGAATCTCTTCCGGCTGACGAAAAAATTATTTTCGGTCCGGACCGTAATCTTGGTGACTATATTAATCGTGTAAGCGGTCGTAATATGACCCTATGGAACGGCGCCTGTCATGTACATGACCGTTTCTCACTTGATAAGATTATGGAAATGAAACGTGCCAATCCGGAAGCCAAGATATTAGTTCATCCTGAATGTCGCCGTCCGTTGCAGCTCCTTGCTGATAAAGTAGGCTCTACGGCTGCTCTGCTTGATTTCGCACGTACTGATTCCGCTCCTGTATATATAGTAGTCACTGAGAGCGGTATTCTCTTTGAAATGCGTAAGAAATGTCCGGATAAAACATTCCTTGCCGCTCCGGCCGATGACTCCGAATGTCAGTGTAACGAATGTGACTATATGAAGCTCAATACTCTTGAGAAGGTCTATCGTGCTCTGCGCGATGAAACCCCTGAAATTATAGTTGATGAGGAGACGGCAGAGAAAGCCCGGCGTCCTATCGAACGTATGCTGGAACTCTCGCTCTGAAACTATCAGTATGAACCATACTGAAGCTGAAAGGGCCTGTGCTTCCCAAGAAGAAAGTCACAGACCCAAGAAAAATATTCTGGAACTTACACGTTGCTCTGTAAGTGCCTATCGTGCTCTGGAGAAACTACCTGTCCTGCTTTTAGCTGACAATGTACGTTCGATGCACAACGTAGGGGCATTTCTACGTACTTGCGATGCTTTCCGTATGGCCGGAGTCGTGATGGCCGGTATCACCCCTGTACCGCCCCACCCTCTTATTTCCAAGACTGCCTTAGGGGCTGAAGACTCGGTAGCGTGGCATTATGTGACTGATGCCGTAGCCGAGGCACGACGACTCAAAGCTGAAGGTTGGACTCTTTGCGCTCTTGAACAGGCCCACGACAGTGTACGTCTTGACGATTTCTTACCTGTTCAGGACAGACGTTATGTCTTGGTAGTCGGTAACGAAGTTGAAGGTGTGAATCAGGAGATAGTAGATATAGCTGATACAGTACTCGAGATACCTCAGGAAGGCGTGAAACATTCTCTCAATGTCTCGGTGAGCGCCGGTATCGCATTGTGGCATTTCTATGCCTCGCTGTCACGATGATAAAAGTGGCGTGCGGCAAATCGGTAAAGCGTAAGACCACCTATATAAGTAAGTAATGCTGTCAGCCGGTTGCGTAGTCGTGCCTTACTGTTTGACAGTGTTCCGTAGCGCAGCTTCTTTACGTTCTGCCAGCAGATATTTTCGGTAGCCGGATCATTATATCTGTTAACAGCCATAAGACCTATCATATTAAGATTGGCACTTAACATCCGGTCGTATGCAGCTGGAAGCAGGTCCGGACAACGTTGTCCCACTTCCTCGGTAACTCCGGCCACAGCACGAAGCACATGAAGACGTTCGGGACGGAAAGAATGTAGAAAGCTGCCTCCGTGCTGACGGTACAGATACAGAGGCTCCGGAGTGTAAGCTATGCTCTGAGCTCGTAGAAATATTCGTGCTGACACTTCAAGGTCCTCATACCATAGGCCGGGTGTATAGCGTATCGAATCCCACAGGCTGCTGCGGTAGAGTTTTCCCCATACCGAACTGGTGAGACGGCTTGTCTGATAAAGCATCAGTTCGTAGGCTTGCGTACCGCTGTATTGTTCGGGCTGCTGACGGGCGGATACAGGCATATCCGGAATGTCGCTGAACGTTATCTCACCGCAACCCGATATATCGCATCCGGTCTGTAGCATGACCTCAAGAAGCCTTTGAAGGTAGAGAGGTGCAATCATATCGTCGCCGTCAAGAAATGTCAGCAAAGTACCTGTATGAGCCTCCAGACCTGTATTGCGGGCTGCCGAGACACCGGCGTTTATTTGATGTATGGCTTTTATACGGCTGTCACGGCGTGCATAGCTGTCACATATAGCTCCGCAGTCATCCGGCGAACCGTCATCTATAAGCAGCAGTTCCCAGTTGTCGAAAGTCTGGGCCAGTACACTATCGATACATGCTGACAGATAAGGTTCGACACGGTAGGCAGGTACTATGATTGATATTTTCGGTCCGGACATGGTTTACAGTTCAGATGAAGTGTTACATACCGTCATAGACAGGAGGGAGCATATCCAAGATATGCTCCCTCCTGTCTATGACGGTATAATTCGATTTATACAGTCAGTATTTCTTTCTCTTTGAGAGCGAATACCTCGTCGATATTCTTCATGTATTTGTCGTGAAGCTTCTGTACCTTAGCCTCGGCGTCTTTTTCCACATCCTCGCTCAGACCGTTCTTAACTTCTTTCTTAAGACCGTCGATGGCTTCGCGGCGGGCGTTACGTACTGATACTTTTGCCTGTTCAGCCTCAGCCTTTGACTGTTTTACGAGCTGTTTGCGGCGCTCTTCGGTGAGCGGTGGAATATTCAGGCGTATAACTTCACCGTTGTTTTCGGGTGTCACACCGAGGTCAGAGTTGATAATAGCTTTCTCAATCTCCTTGAACATCGATTTTTCCCACGGAGTTATAGCTATGGTACGGGCATCAGGTACACTGACATTAGCCACGTTGCTGATAGGAGCCTGTGAGCCGTAATAGTTTACACGTATGCCGTCGAGCAGACGTGCGGAGGCTTTGCCGGCGCGTATATGCGACAGTGTGTCGTCGAGGTATTCCACTGCCATCTGCATCGAGTCTTCGGCATTCTGGAGATATTCTTTTACTTCCATGATATTTTGCGTGTTGGTGGTTATGGTAAGGTGTTGTTTATGTAGTTACTAAAGGTCAGCGGGCCGGGTGTACAAGGGTGCCGACGTTTTCTCCGGCTATCATCTTGCCGAGATTGCCTTCTATATCCATATTAAAGACATAGATGGGCATACGGTTTTCTTTGCATAGAGCTGTGGCGGTGAGATCCATTACTTTCAGACCTCGACTTATAACCTCGTCATAGCTGATTTCATCAAATTTTTCAGCTGTCGGGTCTTTTTCCGGGTCAGCCGTATATACACCGTCCACACGTGTGCCTTTGAGCATAACGTCAGCTTCTATCTCAATGGCACGGAGTGCCGAACCTGTATCGGTCGTGAAGTACGGGCTTCCTGTGCCGCAGCTCATTATCGCTACTTTACCATGCCGCATGGCTTCAATAGCGTGCCATTTTGAATACGGTTCACCTATAGGGAACATAGGTATGGCCGTAAACACTACTGCTGCCTGACCGATAGCTTCAAGTGCACTGCTCAAAGCTAACGAATTGATAACGGTAGCTAACATACCCATCTGGTCGCCTTTTACACGGTCGAATCCTTTTGCTGCCCCTGACAGCCCACGGAATATATTACCGCCTCCTATGACGATACCTACTTCGACTCCTGCGTCAACTATCTCCTTTATCTGACGGGCATAAGCACCGAGACGCTCCTTATCGATGCCATAGCCTTGCTGCCCCATCAGTGACTCACCGGACAGCTTGAGCAATATACGTTTGTATTTCATAAAATGATGTTTCCTGTACGTTCATAAAGAGGCCGTGAGCCGGTATCGGAAAAGGGTGCCGGCGTTCTCGACTTGTCACCCACAAAGTTAATGTTTTTAGTTTAGCTATCAAAAAAAATATCGCTGTTGTGAAAAAACTGTCCTAAAATTTGCACATCTCGAAAATACTACCTACCTTTGCACTCGCAAAAGGAGAGGTGGGTGAGTGGCTGAAACCACCAGTTTGCTAAACTGACGTAGGAGCAATCCTACCACGGGTTCGAATCCCGTCCTCTCCGCCAATTAGTAAAGCGAATCCGCTGTAACCTACAAAGTTACGGCGGATTTAATTTTTATTCCATACAAAAATACATACAAATTGTTAGCGAAATCTCGCCCTATACAAAGTGGATGGTATCATAGAAAATCAGGCTTACGAAAGTCCTATCTATGTCCTTTTTGGCCCAATGGAACTTCTAATCGTCACCTTTTCGGTTACACTGAAATTTTCTCACTTCGCCAAAAAATCCATTATATAACAGAAGCTTAAATTTATCAACTTGCTGACTATGACAGTTTTATGTTTTTTGAAGTTTTCAAGGTAAAAATAAAATCATACGATTTATTGAAGAAAAGTGTTCGGATTTTCTTTACATAAGAAAAGTCTATTAAAAGACAGTAACCGGGAAACGGTATCAGGAATGGTAACATTCATTTCCCAATTTATAGAATAAAACGTAAAGCTTGACCTACAAATCTATCCTACAGTAATAATTGGTTGACCGAAGAATGAGGAAAGCATAGCAAGGGTGGAGATGGTGAAATTATGCTCTCCGCTGAGCCAACGTGTAATCTCGCTTGGACGTTTTCCTATAGCATCGGCAAGCTGCTTCTTCGATAGTCCCTTTTCCTTCATGAGGAAGTCAAGACGGTTGGAAATCTGGAACGACAACCGAGCCTCTGCCCTCTCTTCCGTCGATATGTCGCTCAGAAGTTCCCTTAGAGAAATCTTAGCTCTTTTCATATCTCAAATGTTTTATCGGTTTCAATCTCATTTTCGGTGATGATAACGCTCCCCTCTGCCACACCTTCCTTAAGGAGTTCTTCAAAACGTTGCAAAGTCAGAACGTATCCCTTCAATGTGTCATCCTCATTATATGTATGAGTTTTCTTCTGCCCTCCGTTGCCAAGTATGAGAATACGGTCTGACAGACGCAATCCGTACAGTCGGAGTTTAGAACGCAACGTTGGAAGAGCAACGACAGAATCCTTCATCTTCCCTTCGAGTCGGAAATATCTCTCCAACGCTCCGAAGTCAAGAATCTGATCAATAAACTTGGCAATGATCCTGAAATCCCTGTTGAGTTCACCGTCAGCCTGAAACTTAGCGACAAACTTCTCAAACTCGTTGAGGTCGTCGGATAAGAACTGTATGGTGTATACCGTACAGTTTTCAGTTTGATCTAAAAGGAGTAGCTCTAATTCACTTATAGTTTTATGGTTTTATTACCCTAACGCAAATGTACGACAAATATTTCACATTTATGTGAAATATTAGATTTTTCTCCTTTTTTAATACAGATATCTATAGACTGTCGGTTCCTGAAAAAGGTTGACTCGGTTTTGTATGTTTACTGATTTAAGTTTACTGTATCTCTGAAGGAGGTTGCCTGTGTGATTGCCTGATTTTGGTTGCCTGTTTTAAATTCTAAACCCTGATAAAAGTTAACTCTATTATTTTGTCTTACGAAAGTTGACTTTTTTAGTTCTGTGTTATTCTGTGTTTCAGTTTCCGCATTGTTTCTGTATCCTTTTTATAAGGAAAAAAGTGACGTTGATGATTTATGTCTTATAATTCTTTTTATGATAGTGATGAAAAAGGCGTATGACTTCTATAATAGTTGCTATAGATTATCTACATAAAAAATTCTAACTTTGTAAAAGCTAATCATATTGTAAAACTATCATGGAATTATTTGACTCCTTAGACTTAATACCTGTATCAAAACTTCTTTCAAATAAGTTCAGATTTTTTGTGCCTGCTTATCAGAGAGGATACAGATGGACTGCTGAACAAGTAGAGCAACTGATAGATGATTTAATGGAGTTCTATAACTATCATTATTCCACATCTGCTCGTAGCAAGTTTTATTGTCTTCAACCGCTTGTTGTTAAGTTAAGAAAACTGGAAGATGTTTCCGAGACGAAGGGAGAGGAAGATGAATATTTAGAAGTTATCGATGGGCAGCAACGCCTTACGACTATCTTGCTTTTACTTCAAGTCCTTCACCTTCTGAAATATGAGAGTTTTTTCGGTACGAATGCTGTCACACAGATAAATGCTGTGCCTGACGTTTTTACTATAAAGTATGAAACACGTCCTGAGAGTGCTGTATGGCTTAAAGAAGTCAATACTGTAGTGTACTCTGAGGAAGCATTCGATGAATTTGATCAGAAGAATTGTGACTATAGCCATTTTGCCGAAGTTTTTTCCACTGCTTACAAAAGGCTGAAACAGCTTTCAGAAGATAGTCGGAATCATTTTGGCGAAGTGCTGAGAGAAGGTACGAAATTTATCTGGTACTATCCTACTGAAATCTCCGGTACCAATGCTGAAGTTTTTGACAGTCTTAATGATGGCAAAATAGGTCTTAACAATGCAGAACTTGTCAAGGCATTACTGTTACAGAGAAGCAATTGGTCGGATTCCGATGCATCACGGCTTCAGTTGCTTGCTCTGCAATGGAATGAAATGGAGACTTATTTGCAGCAGAAGGAATTTTGGGGCTTCATATATAGTTCGCAGCATCCTTATACCTATACTTCACACATAGAGTATCTTCTTGATTTGCTTCAGAGGAAGAATGGAAGTTATAGCGAAAAGCATTTTTATACTTTCAACCGCTATTTGGAAGACTACAGAGAAATGATGAAGAGTGAGGGTAAAAATAATCCGTCGGCCAGAGCTGCCTGGGCCGAAAAATGCTGGCTTGAAGTAAAAAGTTTATTTGATACTCTTAAGGAGTGGTACAAGGATAAAAAGATGTATCACCGCATAGGCTTTATTCTTGAATATGTTGAAGGAGAGACAGTATTAAGTCTCAAAGATAAACTTCTGAACAGGAAACATACTGAGAGAATCAGTTTACTTGATGATATTATCAGAACTCGTCTCTCCCGCATCAGGTCTCAATCATTGTTTCATGGTAAAGCGGAATTATCTGAGATTCTGTTTATATATAACATTCTTCTTGAAGATAAGCGTATAGCCGATAACGCACGCTTCTCATTCGCCGATTATAAAGGTGTACGCAAGAACAAAGGTTGGGATCAGGAACATGTGGCTTCATATACAGAATATACCCCGGACCCAAATAAACAAGCGGATTTGGCAAAGGATATCATAGAGCTGCTTTCCGGTTCCAGACCACAAAAAACAGATGGATTTATTTATGAGTTAGCCGGAATAGCTCCTTTAGAAGGAGAAGAAAAGAAAATATGTGAAGATGCAATCAAGCTTTTGAACCGGATTGAAATATCTGATACCGATATGTCTTCACAAAATATTGATGACAATGATTCGGAGACAACAGATATAGAAATACTGTTTTCATCAGTAACCGATTATTTTGAGACAAAGAAAGATAACTTCGGATTACAGAAAGTCGGAGGACGTGAAAAGGAGGAAAAAAACTTTATATGGAATTTTGTCCTTCTCAATTCTGCCACTAACCGTAGTTATGGTAATCACATATATCCTGTGAAACGTCGCAGGATACTTCAGGACGAATTTGATGTCTATACTCCGGTAGGAACACGTAATGTTTTTGAAAAAGCATATTCTAAAAAAATAGATCAGATGTTCTACTGGACTAAAACCGATGCGATAGCATATTGGGAGGATATTAAAAATACACTTAAACCCTACGTTGAACTTTCATTACCTTTTGATAAAAAATGAAGGAAAAGATTGAAGCGAAAGAAATGTCATTTGCTGACATTTTTAATGATAGAGAAAATCGGGTATTGATTCCTTCAATACAGCGTGACTATGTTCAGGGGCGACTCACTGAGAAGGAGACAAAAATCAGAAAAGATTTTGTCAGACAGTTAAAAAATTATATTCTGAGTGGTCAGCCTCATAGTCTGAATTTTATCTACGGTAGTGAAGAGGATGATAATTTTATTCCTCTGGACGGCCAGCAGCGTCTTACCACTCTGTGGCTGCTCCATCTTTATCTCATCTGTGTGAGCAAAATCAACAGAGATGAAAAACAGAACTGTAAGAAAAATTGTGATTTATTCCGCTTTTCATATCAGACCCGTGATAGTTCGAGTCGTTTTTGTGATAAACTGTTATCGGAAGGAAAAAATGTACTAACTTACGATAATCTAAGCCGTAAAATCGGAGTTAAAGACTATAATTCCAAAGATAGTACACGTAGGGTACGGCCTTCCGAACTGATAGAGGATGAAAGTTGGTGGTTTATCTCATGGAAAGAGGATCCTACCGTCAGTGGTATGCTCACTATGCTTGACGAAATAGACGAAGTGTTTTTTGATGTCGTCGACGAAGCTTTCACAGGTTTGTTTCTGAAAGATGTAAAACCTGTGGTTTTTGAGTTTTTACCGCTAAAGGGATTTCATGATATAGACGACCTCTATATTAAGATGAATGCACGTGGGCTGCCCCTGACACATTTCGAAATTTTTAAGAGTAAACTTATTGAGGATTTCGAAAATGTGCTTCCCGAGGTGGAAAAATCGTTCAAAGCCAATATTGACGTTAATTGGTCAGATACGTTGTGGAAACTACGTGGTAAAGGTGAAAGAAATATCGACAGATTTCTACAACGTGCTTTCACTGTGCTTTTAGCAAATGAAGGAGTTTTATCAGCAGACAATAATAAAATCAGCAATAGTTTAGAGTATTTCTTCGAAGCTAATGATAAACGTGCGACATTCGCTTATAAATGGTATGAGGAAAGGGGAATAGTCTTTAATGCTGAATTACTCAAGCGTCTGAATGAAGATTTGTTATTATTGCTTGACCCTAAAGAAACGCCGTTCAATACTGAGAGCTTCAGAAATTATGATAGCTTTTGGTTTGACATTCAGAAAGCGGTACGCCGTTGGATTCTGGAAGGGAAAGATATTGACGGAGATCAGAATCTGTCATATTCAACCCGTCTTAAACTTCATGCATTCCTGAAATTCAGACAGCAGCTGCCACAATCTTCAGATGAAGATTTATCCGAATGGATGAGGCTGATACATAATCTTTCTGAAGCCACACGTATCAATGATTCTTCTAAGATGGTACAGGCTCTGAAAGGTGTGGAGAATATGATTGAAAATTACCTTAAATGGAGGGCTGTAGCGGTAGCAGAGCATACTGAACATGATACTGCGCTTAACGAGTGGATAGCATGTTCATTGTCCTATAGACCAACGTTTATGAATAATGACCAGTGGCAGGAAGAAGTTATAAAGGCGCAGTTGCGTAGAGATCCTATATGGAGAAAAGAAATTGACAGAGCCGAACGACATCCGTACCTTAAAGGTCAGATCGGTGTGGTTTTATGGCTGGCCGGTGTAGTACCTTCTCATACTCCATTTACTGACCTTGAGGGTGTTCCGGAGATAACCTCGTTTAAGAAATATCTGGATAAGAGCTATCCGTTATTCCAGAAAATAGGTGATGTTCAATCTACTGAAATCAGGGATATGTTGATGGTCAGTGCTATGTTGTCAAAGGGTAATTATATGCCTTGGTCATCAGCAGGTCGTAAGAATTTCTATAATATTCCTAATCATAGAGACTATTCATGGAAAAACTTGTTCAGCCTAACAACCTCATCTGCCAATGGCAATGCGCTTGAATGTCTGAAGAAGATTTTAGATGACCCGTATTTCTCAGTCTCAGATATAACTCAATCCCTTAAAGATATACATTCTCACTGTGAACTTCCTGATGGTTGGAGAGGTGTGCTTTTAGGTAAGTACGGTGTCAAATTGATGAAACTTGCCAAAAAAGGCTTTATTGCTTTTGATGGCGAAAACACTCTTATATATGGTCAGAGCAGAAGATCTCATTATCACTCAGAACTGATGTCCAGTCTATTACTTGAAATTCTTGACGATGAGTATTCTCTATCTGCCAATTATATAGAAGTAAAGTCACGAGAAGAAGATTCACGAATAGAAATAAACGGTCTTTCTATCTGCCATTGGGATAAAACATGGTGGATCCGGAAAGAAGACAAGTTCTATGAATACTCATCTATGGAGGAGGTTATCCAAGTGATTTTAAATCCACAATTACTCATTACAAAGAGTTAATTGACATACTCAAGTATAAGTCCGTCTTACCGATACAGAAACAGTATCGACATGGCTCGTTTTGTTCGTCCGGAGACTCTACCGTCTGATAGTTCTCAGCGAGCAAAGCGAGCTATTTCCTAAAATCTACTTTCAGACTATTTCCATTCAGATAACGCTACCCTTTCTCCGTTACCGCCAGCGCAACATAGAACGTCTCTGACGCAACCGAACGCTTGCGGTATCACAATACTTTTGATGGAGGCAGTCCATATTTAGCCGTGAATTGCTTGACGAAGTGGGAGCGGTTGCGAAATCCAACTGCTTTGTATGTATCATTTACGCTATGTCCTGACTTCAATAGCTCTACACTTTTCTCCAATCGTTTATCTATCAACCATTTTTGAGGAGAAAGAGAGTGAATTTTGTTAAAGTCGCGTTTGAATGTTGCGAGCGAACGCCCGGTGTAAGAAGCAAATTCCTCAATGCTCATATCCTCTGTGAAATACTGCTCCATGAATTCCTTGAGATCTATCTTCCACGCTTCATTGAAGTCAAACAATGTCGGATAGAATCGTTTATCAATTCTTAAAAGACATTCCAGAGCTTCTTTAGACTTAGCGTCAAGAAGCGCCTGCGAAGGTTCGACTCCGCCATCAAGGAATGGACGCAGGGAGGCAAAAAGGCTGTCGAGATACAGGTCAGACTCTATCTTCATGGCTGGTTCGTGAAGTCGCTTGACACCGGAAGGTAAACTTGAAGACGATAGCTTTCTGAAATAATCTCTGAGAGCCGGACGCTTGAATCTCACACTCATTGCGCTGTATGCAGCAGTCCCTCCTGAGTGCTTTACAATCCTTACGGTGCAGTCCCGTTTAAGAAACAGATATTCACCTCTCTTTGCGGAAAGCGAAGTCGCACCGTCTGAAACATTAATCTCACCTTCACAGACCAGAATAAGAGCATGATTTGGCAGACGATGTTCGTGCAGAGTCTCGTCTTCTGAAAAACAACTGAATATTACCGACTCATGGTCGCGTACACTTTCCGGTCTTAATTTCATACCGCAAATTTACTGAATTTAATTATATCTTTAACAATACAATGCCGGCCACAACAAGGAGAAGACCAACATATTGAGAAATGCCTATCCTCTTTTTCAACGCTCCGAGCCAACCATATTTATCCATAGCCAGACTGAACGTTAGCATACCGCATATACTCGTGACCAATAGTAATCCGACTCCGACCTTCGGTGCAAAGAAAGCGAAGCCAGTAACAAATATGCCGCCGATTATTCCACCGAGCCATGACCACCAGGGACGGTCAAGCAAGAAAACTGACGGCAGGTGCTTTCGATCGTATGGAATGATCATTACCATAGACAGCAGAAGTATAGTAGCCGTCAGAAATGAAATGAATGCCGCGTGTATTGAAGAAAATAGAGATGCGGCAAGACAACTGTTCATTGTCGGCTGAAAGGCGAACACAGCACCGGCACTAATGCCGAGTATCTGCCATGGCAATGTTACAGAACTGGACTTGTTTGAGCCTTTTCTTACCACCACCATGATAACTCCTGCAATAATTAAGAGCAGCGAAATCAATCGGTGCATTGAGAATGGATAAGTATTCGCACCCAAAAGTCCGAAATTATCAATCAGCATACCCATCCCTATCTGTCCTAACATCGGCATCAGGACGGTCTGCACGCTGCCGAGTTTCGGAAAAATAATGATGTTTACTGTAAGTGCATAGAGTCCGCAAGTACCGCCGCACCATGCCCACCACGGCAACGATTTGAAAATATCACTGCCAAACAGCGGTGTGCCTTTCTCTATGATTGTGGCAATGAACAGGAAAATGGTTCCGATACTGAATGACACCAAGGATGCTACCAAGGGCGACACGACAGACTGCCGCAAACGTGAATTTGCAGCAGTCTGAATAGGGGTCAATGTTCCGAGCAGGAATACGAGCAACAGATATTCCATACGTTACTTAGTGCTATACACTTCGGTCCAATACTTTCCGGCATTCTCTTCAAACATGCCGTAATGAACCGACTCATCGGCATAGAGTTTTTTTACCACCAGTTGAATAAACTTTTACCTATTTCAAGTTTTGAAATTTCTATCATATCGGCTTCCGTGAGCGAAAAATCAAGAATATCCAGATTCTCAATCATTCTTTCCTTGTGTGTACTCTTTGGAATAATTACAATTCCACGCTGATAGAGCCAACGAAGCACAACCTGAGCAATTGTTTTGTTGTATTTATCCGCAATTGAGGCGAGAATCGTATTGCCGAATATATTGTTTTTTCCACAAGCCAACGGCGACCATGCTTCAAGCACGATTCCATACCGCTCACACATTTTCTGCATCTCAATCTGCTGACGGAATGGATGAGTCTCGATCTGATCGACTGCCGGTATAATTCGACAATGTTCTACAAGATCAACAAGCGTTTTACCCAGGAAATTTGCAACTCCGATTGATTTTACAGTACCTGACGCAACAGCATCTTCCATTGCTCGCCAAATTTCCTTATAGTTGCCCGAAGGTTCATGAATTAATAGTAGGTCAATATATTTGAGATTCAGACGTTGCAGCGATTCCTCGATTGATTTGACAGTGTCAGCGTGGCCATTACATCCCCAGAGTTTTGTGGTGATAAAGAATTGCTCACGTGCTATTCCTGATTTTCGGACCGCATTACCGACCTCACCCTCATTATAGTAACATTGGGCGGTGTCAATGTGACGGTAACCGACCTCAATAGCCTCTGCAACGCATCGCTCGGTATCTCTCGGCGGAATCTGATACACACCATAACCGATTCGAGGCATCTCTACTCCATTATTGAGTTTTATAGTATTTCCCATAATTGTTAGAAGTTTAATTTCTTTCTTAAATGTTCTGCTTCTGACAATGAGGAGACCATGCCAAGATAATTCAGCCTGAACAGACGGCAGAAAATCTTCATTGTATAATCTCCGGCAGCCAACATTTCATGAGATGGTCCGGCTCCTTGGAAAATAAATATCAAGCTTTTACCTGAGAGGCTTCCGCGTAGTGGCGACTCGTATATACGATCAAGCAAAGTGCGGAACTGACCGGTCATAGAGTGCCAATAGACCGGCGAACCCATAACGAGAACATCAGCCCAGGCCATCTTATTCATAACACTATCAAATTGATCATCCGGGAAACTCTGTCCTAACGGAAATATCTTGTAATCAATAAGATTAAGCGTATCGTAAATAGATTCGCCAATTAGTCGTCGAGCCATTTCGGTAGTATTGCCATGTCTGTTTGGGCTACCGTTAACGAAAAGAATCTTTGCCATATCAATCGCCGTAGCCCCCATCTACACAGTAGTCTGAGCCGGTTATGCAACTGCCGGTCTTTTCGGATGCGAGGAAAAGAACAGCCGTAGCCTCCTCAACATTAAGTTTCATATTCATTGTCTTTAATTATTTCGTTTGATTTAATAACGACAAAATGACAAAGAATGATGTTGTGTCTTGTTGCTGTCAGGCTCAAACTCTTGTTGCTGTCAAGCTCAATTAAAATAGGCTAATATATTATATGACGGCACGAACTCACGACGAACTATATTACATGTGGTGACGTGCGTCTAAGTGCCTACCTTGGAAAACAACATCGGCTGATATGCTCCGTGTCAATAACACCGAACAAATTCAGCCGATTCTTTTTATGACAACTTTGGTATTGTCGAATGACGGCATACACGCCAAAGACATCGAGGTTTGCCTGTGGGTGCTGTTCTAAGCCTTTTCACATCACAACAATCCTTAGATTAATTATCAGCACTACTTAACATTGTGGGCAATTACCGTAGCAGTATCGAAAGCCTTACGTTGATCAAGGGCAAAATGTTCGTCTCTCCATGCCCGTTTGTCTTCCTCCCGGAACATCTGTACGTCGTAGTCATCGTAATTGTTGAACTGATAGGTGTTATAAGCCACAACGCGACGAACTGGATACTTGAACACATGACTTATCTCTGCCTCAAGGTCATCCTAGTGATTGGGATAATGGAAATTTTCCGCCAATTCAGGAGTACAGTTACAGGTATAAATCATGGTTACAGGAACCGGCTTTGGAGCAAGCGACTCGTGATTCATGTGATACGTGTTTTTACTGAACATAGCACGCTCCAAGAAACTGTGAAGCATCCCGTTTATATTGCCGAAATATGTCGGTGAGGCTATAGCGATGGCATCAGCATCGTATACTTCAGCGACAAGGTCGTGAATGTCATCTTTGACAGGGCAAGTACCATAGAACGGACCGTTTTTGCGCTTGCACGAAAAGCAACTGCGACAACCGGTATATTTCAAAGTATATAAGTCAACTCGTTCTACTTCAACATCGGGATAAACCGATTTATAGCCGTTTATCCAACTATCAAGCATCTTGGCACTATTGCCGTTTTTACGAGGACTTGCATTTATGGCAATAATTTTCATAATGTCTTTATTTGTATGATTCTGTATAGATAGAGACTACATCTTCCGGGGTAAGGTCTATGCGATCGAAAGTGAAGAGCATTCCCATTACTTCTCTCGCATTTTGGGCAAACGTTGCAAACTCGTCAGGAGTGATGCCATAATCCGACATTTTCAGGTTATCCACACCGCAGGCTTTCTGTAAGTCAACCAGCGCGTCTATGAACTCCTCAGGACGGTCAGCAAGCGGACGTCCCATCAATCGCGCCATGTCAATGAATCGGTCATCACATGCGTGGTTCTTAATAAAGTGGCTGAAATAAGCCTTGCTTATCATTATGAGACCTGCGCCATGAGGCAGTGAGGGATGATAGGCAGATAGAGCGTGTTCCATAGAGTGCTCACTGGTGGTCATACTGATTGTCATCACCTCACCGGAAAGAGTGTTTGCAAAAGCCACTCTGGTTCGTGCCTCAATGTCATTGCCGTCGGATATGGCTCTTGGAAGAAACTCGGTAACATTTCTAATAGCTTCGCGCGCTCTCATATCGCTGTCAAGGTTTGCTCCTTTTGAGATGTAACATTCCACACTATGGAACAGTGCATCGAAACCCTGATATGCGGTGAATTTAGCCGGTACCGACAACATGAGTTCTGGGTCAACGATTGAGATTATCGGGAAAAGTCGGAGATCGCTAATAAAACCTTTTTCATTGGTTTCCTCGTTGGTGATCACGCCGGAGTAATCCACTTCAGATCCGGTACCGGCGGTAGTGGTGATGGCGATAAGAGGCAGCGGAGCTTTTGACAGCGATTTACCTTTACCTGTGCCAACACCGGCGGGCACATAATCCCATAATTCTCCCTCATTGGGGGCGAGCATCGCTATACCTTTAGTACAATCCATCACACTTCCGCCTCCGAGTGCCACGAGAAAATCTGCACCGAATTTTCTGGCTGCCTCAGCACCATCGGTCACATTCTTTATTGTCGGATTAGGAGATACGCCATCATACACTGATGTTTCAATTCCTGCTAAATGAAGTTGCTGTTCAGTACGGTCAAGATAGCCCTTGGCGCGTGTTGATTTACCGTTTGAAATAATGATAAGGGCTTTCTTGCCGGGGAGACTCTGCTTGCTCAGGTTGTTGAGCTGTCCGGCTCCGAAGAGCACTTTGGTGGGGAGATACTGTTCGTAGGTGAGATTTGTTTGTGTCATAATTTATCTGTGTTTACTAATTATCATTACTTTAATAGATTACCAACCGGCAAGTGGGATTCTTTTTGTAGGTGGTGGGAAAGTTGTATCAAGAACCCGGCGATCGTCTTCATCAAGGATAATGTCGAGTGCCTTGAAATTGTCCATCACATGCGCTGATGACGAGGCTTTCGGAATAGCCATTACACCATCGAGTCTTATAGTCCAAGCCAATGCAATCTGTGCCGCAGTAACATTATGTTTTTCTGCAATTTTCAAAAGAACCGGGTTCCTAAGTAGTCGTCCCTCAGCAATGGGCGAATAAGCAATAATAGGCATTTGGTAGCTTTGTGACCAAGGTATGAGATCAAACTCCACACCGCGCTCACCAAGATTATATAGCACTTGGTTTGCCTTACAAGCGGCTCCGTCGGGCATTGCTACAATTTTTTCCATATCAGGAACATCGATATTGCTTACACCCCAACGGAGGATTTTGCCGTCACGTTGTAAACGGGTCATTGCCTCGATTGTATCCTCAAACGAATGCGGACCTTTCCAGTGAAGCAGATAGAGGTCAAGCCTGTCGGTTCGGAGCTTGCGCAGACTGTTTTCGCAAGCACGGATAGTTCCGTCAACACTTGCATTCTCGGGAAGTACTTTACTGACAAGGAATACCTTGTCTCGGATTCCTTCAATGGCTTTACCTACGAATTCTTCGTTGGCATACATTTCCGCAGTGTCGATCATTGTCATTCCGAGGTCAATGCCTGTTAGCAATGCCTCGGTTTCCTGCTTGCGTTTGAGAGGATTCCGACCCATGTTCCATGTCCCTTGACCCAAGGAACAAAATTCGGTATCGTCTGAAAATTTTATTGTTTTCATGTATGATTTATTTTTCGTTTGCAATATTAACAATCTCAGCCGACATATTGGGATACCTCTATTAGGCATAAAACTACCTAGATTACAGAAACTTAATTCCAGATAATCAAGATAATACCCGAATTACCTTTAAAATTACCCGAAATACTGATGTATCGTCTTTGTCTTTACCGTCTCACAAAGTTTTGTTACCTTTGCATAGTAATTTAAATATCTTACTATGGAAGTCTTTGAAGCAGATACGATAGAAAATTTCAATAGATTCTTCGGTTTTGATACCCGACATCCGTTGGTGGCTATTGTAAATTTCAATCCTGAAAATAACCACAAGGTACATCATATCATGCGTTATGGCTTCTATGCCCTTTTTCTCAAAAAGACAACCGGATGCACTATAAACTATGGCAAGACAAAGTATGATTTTGATGGGAATACGGTGATTAGCTTTGCTCCGGGACAGACTGTTGAGATCGAGCGAACTGATGAAGGGATAATTCCGGAGGCAGTAGGATTATTATTTAGTCCCGAACTTCTTGCACGGACAAATCTTGAAAAAGGGATAAACAATTATTCATTCTTTTCTTACGCCTCCAATGAGGCTCTGATTTTATCAGAAGAAGAATGTGCAACCATTACCCGATACATGGAGGAGATACAACGCGAGTTGCAACATTCCATAGATAAATTTTCTAAGCCCCTTATCGTTTCAAATATCGAAATCCTGCTCAATTATTGCCTGAGATATTACGAAAGACAATTCATAACGCGCGAAGAGATAAATATCTCCGTTATTAGCCGATTTGAGAAACTACTTGACGCTTACCTCAACGATGGTCAAGCTGAAAGATACGGCATACCAACCGTAAAATATTTTGCGGAGAGAATATGCTTGTCTCCAAACTACTTCGGTGATCTTGTGAAAGCTGAAACTGGTAAGACTGCTCAGGAATATATTCAACTAAGAATGACCTCAAAAGCTAAGCAACTGCTGTTATCCCCCGAACTGACAACAAAAAGTATCTCCGCACAACTCGGATTTCAACATCCTCAGCATTTCCTGCGGTTCTTTAAGAAGCAGGTTGGTATTACACCACGCGAGTTCCGCCTACGAGCAAATTAATTAAATTTCTACGACACGGACTCACGACGAGCCATATTCCATGTGGCGCTGTGCATCTACTTGCCTACCTTGGAAAACAATACCGGCTGATATGCTCCGTGTCGTCGATAACACCGAACATTACTCAGCCGATTCTTTTTTATATCTGTTCCTGCATTACCGAATGACGACATACACGCTAAAGACATTGAGGTTCACCTGCGGCTCTCTTAATAGTCCTTTATCATAATACAGGTATAATTAAAAGGCTTTTTTGTAAATTATATGTAAAAAAATCGTGTAGATTCTAAATCGAAGTGCAAAATTCAGGTTTAGATTTACCTCTGAAAAACTTTCTCTCTCCTTCTGGCGAAGGGATGCCCGAGCGGTGGGGAGGGCCTAAACCGCCCAAAGCGGATGTCGGCATAGAAAAAACTGCCAATACAAAGAAAGGAGACCGAAGTCTCTTCGAGATTAATTAATTTTGTATTCACTGCCCATGAAATGGCCATGGAGAGGCGCGAGTGTGTGGTGACCAACAGTGCGCTCAAACCCGGAGTGCTGCGGAATGCGCTCAGGTTGCTCAGGGAGAAACGATGGTCTCCCGAGCAAATATCCGGTTCCCTGAAACTTGAAGGAATACACATTTCCACAGAACGTATATATCAGGAAATCCGCAGGAATCCGGAGCTACACCAGTATTGTCACCATAAAATGAAATACAGACACTATCAGAAGAAACCCCGAAAAACAGCAAGTAGAGCCCTGATTCAAATCTTTCGGGAGTATTATCCTAAAGGTAGCGACTTTAGAGAAATTCAACAACTGGAAATGAACAAGGTGCAGTATCAGATCAATGAACAGCCTAGAAAAAATTAGGCTTATCATCACCTAAGAAAGAGTTCTCTAAAAGAATTCTTTAATTTTGCACTTGCCAGTTGACTCTACACAAATACTATTAATCTAAATGGAAAAAAGAATAATCGGCATTTATTTCAGTGCTACGGATACCACCCGAAAATATGTAAAATCATTTGCGGAAGCATGGAGCAAGGACATAGATATAGAAATAAACCTTGCGGATAACCTTTCGGCACAGCTTCCGGATATTACCTCGGAGGATTTGGTTATTGTCGCTGCCCCGGTCTATGGAGGACGGCTGCCTTCACAGGTGTCTTCCCGACTCAAGGAGCTGAAAGGGAATCAAGCTAAAGTAATCGCAATGGTTGTCTATGGCAACCGGGATTATGATGATGCTTTGCTTGAACTTACTGACATCCTAAGTGATGCGGACTTTGAAGTGATTGGCGCAGGGGCTTTTATTGGTCAGCATTCAATTTTCCCGAAGGTCGCTTCTTCACGGCCCGACAATAAAGATCTGAGTGCCCTCAGTAATTTTGCCAACGAGTGCCTCCGTGTTATTGAAACGGATAAAAAGGGTGAACTAAAGATAAAGGGTAATCGTCCCTATAAGAAAGCGGTAGGGGTGCCCCTTCATCCCTCCGGAGATCCGGAAGTCTGCAATCGTTGCGGGAAATGTGTGGAGAAATGTCCGGTTTATGCAATCAAGGTAGAAGAACCGTATCTGAGTGATGACAGTATTTGTATTTCGTGTGGTCGTTGTATATATGTATGCCCCAAACATACCCGTAGATATTCCGGCCTGAAATATAAAATGATTGGTTCGGTATTTACCGCAGCATTCTCGAAAAGGAAGGAAGCTGAATTCAATGTGATATGAAAGGTGATAAGAATTTATTACTTTTGACAAGGTAGTCAGATTGATTCTGCCACAGCATAGGCAAGTAAGATATGGAATACCGGTGCTTGTTGCTTGATATGATAGCTATAGTCGACCTCCATATCATGCACCGGATGACCGTTGTAGTTGTCTAAGCTATCGAACTCGTCCATATTTATTTTGCAGATGTCATTGCATCAATAAGGTCTTGATAACAAGTAACCTTATGATACTTGACTTTATCGGTTGAGATCTCGTTAAACAGTTGAGAGGCACAGTCAATCTTGGCATTTTCTATTGCGTTTAGCTGCATGGATAGGAGCGAGCCTTTAGTTTCCGCAATGAAGAAAATGTGTTTGACGCTATCTTTCTGCATCGCTATTGCCCAGTCAGGAGCATAATTGCCTACCGGAGTCGGAATACTGAATGAGCGTGGTAGCTTCGCATATACTACCACCTCGTTAGCTTCGTCGAGGTCGTGGGCAAAGTCGCGTTCACCTTTGCTATCGGAAACAACATAGTCAGTGATATGTTTCGATGTCTGAACAGCCTTGTCAAAGTCGGCTCGACTCGCGGCAGTGAATATGTCGGAGTCATATTTACCATCTGTAAGATGATAGTGAATATGGTCAACTATCATCGTAGCTTTCTGCTCTCGGATAATCTGCACTACTTTACGGATAAATTCTTCCGGATTGTTGCGGAACAATGCAAGTTTAGTTGGTCTTAACCCTTGAAGAATTTTGGCTGCGGTACGACGGGTGACATTGGCACCTTTAGCAACCTGTCCGATAAGATCATATTTGACAGACGAAGTTGATACATCGGTCAGTTCGTTGGAAGTTGATTTGGTATTGCCAAACTCCGTTACCTCCTGCGCATCTTGTTGTCCTTCAATCTTGATATAGCGGAGAGTGCGCACCTTCAACTCATCGGTGTTGAGATGCAGGATTGCGTTCTTAATAAGTTCGACAGTGTCATAACTCACCGTATAGACATACTGATGATTTATGGCGTTCCAAAGAGCCTGAAACTCCGGCTTGGCAAAGTTGGCGTTTAACCTTGGTTCCGGTAGCTTTGTCTTATTGCCGTCGCCTGTCATCTCTTTAAGTAGATTCGGGTCGAAGATAGAGTTGATCAACAGCGTTACACCCTCTGCCATCGGTTCAAGTTGCTTACCATAGGGGGCAACACACTCGGCTGCAACATCGGCATGATATTTTGGAGTGATATTACCTGCATCGTCTATATACTCATTATCTTCAAGCCATACCATAATACGACTTGCCTCTCGGTCGGTAACAACGTGAGGTTGACCTTCCACTGTGATAGTCTTACCCTCAAAGTAACCAGACGTTGCTTTTGTGGCACGTTCACGCAGTGCATCGCGTGTTTCCTTTTGCAGAGCGTTGGTAAAGTTTGCATAACTTTCGTTAGCGATCACTGTAAGGACATTGATGTTGTGAACATCATCGCCAAGCAGTTCCTTGTCCTGCCGGATACCGTTACGGTCAACAGCGATACGTAAGCCACGGCCTACCTCCTGACGTTTAGTAGTGGTAGAATTGCTGTGGCGCAGGGTGCATATTTGGAACACATTCGGATTATCCCACCCCTCACGTAGAGCGGAGTGAGAAAAAATGAAACGAGTCGGTTCATCGAAACTCAGCAGACGCTCCTTGTCGCGGAGTATAAGGTCATAGTCGGATGCTTCCTCGCTGACATCGCTGCCACGCTTTGTTTTGGTGTCTATCATCTTCCCTTTCTTGTCGATAGAGAAGTAACCGCGATGCGTCTGATAGGGCGCAAATCGGCGCAGATACTCGTTATAGTCCTCGTCCCAGATATGGAACTCCTCATTGACAAGACGGGCATATTCTTCCTCAAAGATGGTTTGAAATATACCTTTAACCGGTTCGCCGTTCTCGTCATACTTGCGATATTTCGCCACTTCATCAATGAAGAAAAGCGAAAGACACTTTATTCCTTTCTTGAAAAGCTGACGCTCTTTCTCGAGGTGAGCCTTTATTGTCTCGCGTATCTGAACGCGTTGAAGATGCAGCAGATTCTGATCGCCCACGACATCACCCTTACGGAGTGTCATGCCATTGGTGAAAGTGACGTATGCCGTCGGTTGTGTGGCTGAGCCGGGGAAAATTTCGGCTATATCGAATCCCCGGTATTGCTCCAGTTCCTTTGACTCCACAAATAATGAATCTCCCACACCAAGAGTCTTGAACAGGCGACGTGGCTCCCCGGAAGCACTTTTGACCTCGATTGAGATACGCGCCATCGGTGGCTTATTGGGTGACAAAATGATGTTGTCAAGATACATATAGCCGCTGGTACCTCTTAGATTCTTCATTTCGAAGCCTATCACCTTTATTCGTTTTACAAGTCGTTCACGGTAGGCGTCCAATGCGTCAAGTGCATACACAGTGTCGTGTTTAGTACGGTGGGTCGCGGAGTAATTCAACACGAAAAGCGGATTGAATTTTTTGAGTGCCGCTTGAGTTGCCGCACCCTCCATCTTCTGCGGCTCGTCCATTATGATTATCGGGCGATTGGCTGCAATCACGTCAATGGGACGACGAGAAGCAAACTCGTCACGCTTGGAGTATATGATGCGGCTTTCCTTTGAGCGTCCTCCCTCTTTAAGGGAGGCAGCGAATGCCTGGGTATTTATAATCATCACATTCAGTCCTGCATCTTGCGAGAACTGGTCGAGCTGATTAAGGTTTGAGCTGTTGTAGACAAACCAACGTGCTTTCTTTCCATACTGTTCCATGAAGTGTTCCTCAAGCATACGGAAAGACTTTGCCACACCCTCACGGATAGCGATACTCGGCACAACAATGATGAATTTTGACCAACCGTAGAGCTTGTTGAGTTCAAACATCGTCTTGATATAAACGTATGTCTTACCCGTGCCAGTTTCCATCTCAACATCAAGGTTGATGGCTCCCAATCCATCAATCTTACTGAGAGATTTTGAAAGAGGTACGCCTGCAAGAGTCTGAACGGAGTGGAGATTTTCAAGCAACTGCTTGGAGGATAACTCCACGTCAGCATTACGGTAGCCGTCATCATCACCGTAAAAGCGGATAACACCGGATACCCGCTTACCGAGGTCTCGACGATACTTCGAGGGATCACGGTTGGGCTGCCCGACAAAGATGTTTGTCGTATTTCCAACCGCATCAGTCTGATACTGCTGTATTTTAAATTTGAATTTCATCTATTTCAACGCATTATATAGTTCATCAAACTCCAATAGCTCAATGACTTTAAATCCTAAAAATTCCAGAAAATACTTTTTCCCTTCTGTTATATCTTTACCTACATACCAACCGCGTAAGTTACAGTTATATAGACGACTATATTTAGTCCTTTGGATTAACAACCATCTCAAAAAAACTTCGTTTGGTTCCAGGGCAAGACCAAATATGAAAAGATTCCTATTAAAAAGAATATGTAACCAGGTAGGGTGTTCAGCTTGATGTTCCAAAAACGTCATTCAAAAACACCTGAAAAATTA
>CAMWVA010000031.1 GCA_947177575.1 uncultured Porphyromonadaceae bacterium
GATACGGGCGGGAGTATGGCCGGGAGGGGCGGGATTACTTCACGCCGAGGTCGGCAAGTACCTGGTCAATCTGGCGTTCGGCAGCGGCGACAGTTTCCTCGTATTTGTCTTTGGAGGGAAGGTCGGCGCGAACTTCGATGTAGAATTTGATTTTGGGCTCTGTGCCTGAGGGACGGATAGAGACTTTGTCACCGCGTTCGGTAAAGAACTGGAGCACGTTGGAGGTAGTGGGGAAGTTCATCTTTTCTACTTCGCCGGTGCGCAGGTCTTTGCAGTTGAGGTCAGCATAGTCTTTGACGATGACTACCGGTGAGCCTGCAAGCTCCTTGGGAGGATTAGCACGGAATTCCTTCATCATGGCTACGATTTCGTCGGCACCGCTCTTGCCAGGACGTACTACACTTACACCACGCTCGCGTGAGAAGCCATACTTCATGTAGATATCGATGATGAGCTCGTAGAGGTCAAGATTCTGGTCAGCTGCCCATGCTGCTAATTCAGCCATAAGTGAGATTGAGCTGACAGCATCCTTATCGCGTACAAAAGTCTCGGGCAGGAAGCCGTAGCTCTCCTCACCGCCGCCGAGATAACGCATACGGCCTTCTTCGTTGCGCATTACGTCAGCAATCCATTTGAAGCCTGTGAAGCAGTCAAAGCACTTAACATTGTTGGCTTCAGCAATACGCTTGATGGTTTCGGTGGTTACTATGGTCTTTACGCAGTATTCGTTACCGTTGAGACGGCCGAGTTCAGCGTTACGGGTAATGATGTAATAGAGGAAAAGCATTACAATCTGGTTGCCGTTTACGAGCTGATAATTGCCGCTCTTGTCGCGTACTACCAAACCGATACGGTCAGCATCAGGGTCAGAAGCGAACACCATACTTGCGCCTACCTCACGAGCCTTAGCGATACCCATAGCCATAGCCTCGGAGTTCTCAGGGTTGGGTGATACCACTGTGGGGAAGTCACCGCTCTGCACATCCTGTTCGGGCACATGTATTACATTCTCGAAGCCCCACTTCTTGAGCGAGTCATAGATCAGCATTGAGCCTGTACCGTGAATAGGAGTGTAGACAATCTTCATATCGGCATGACGTTTGTCAGCCTCGGGACTCAGTGACAGACCAAGGATATCCTCCAGATAAGGTTCGTCAACGTCCTTACCTATAATCTGGATAAGGTCTTTGTTAGGAGTAAACTTTATCTGATCGACCGAAGTGATAGCATTCACATACTCAATGGTCTTGACATCGTGTGGAGCAATCATCTGGGCGCCATCGCTCCAGTAAGCTTTATAACCGTTGTATTCCTTGGGGTTATGGCTGGCAGTGATATTAACACCGCTCTGGCAACCGAGACGACGGATAGCATACGATACCTCCGGAGTAGGACGGCAGGCATCGAAGAGATATACCTTGATACCGTTGGCCGAGAATATATCAGCCACGATTTCGGCAAACTTACGTGAGTTGTTACGTACGTCATGGCCTACGACTACGCTGATCTGAGGCTCCTCTTTGAAGACGTCCTTCAGATAGTTTGCCAGACCCTGAGTAGCAGCACCCACGGTATAGATGTTCATACGGTTGGTGCCAGCGCCCATGATGCCGCGCAGACCACCTGTACCAAACTCGAGGTCCTTGTAGAAAGCCTCGATAAGATTGGTCTTGTCCTCAGCATCAAGCAGAGCCTTGACCTCGGTACGGGTCTCTTCGTCATACTTAGGGTCGAGCCACTTCTGTGCGCGCTCGGTCACAACCTTGATCAGTTCTTCGTTCTGTTGCATAACTTTGAATGTGTTTTGATATGTTTGAGTTTACGTTGTTTGTATTCGTCTGTAAGTGGGTTATTTGGTTCGTGTTTTCCGGTAATTATGTGATAACGCGGAAACGCGTCTCTGATTTTAAAACACAAAGATACAAAAAAAGGTTATTGACAAAACATAAAGACTCTAAGAAATTGGTTAAATTTGCAAATCCGAAAACGGCATAGCCCGGTCGCCGCCCCGAGGCGGGACGCTAATCACCGTTTCGGCGAGACTTTACAACGCCCCGCGAGGGGCCAGATACAATCCTATAACCCTAAAGAAGACATGATACTGTCTATGACAGGGTTCGGCAAGGCTACTGCCGAGTCGGCCCATAAGAAAATGACCGTCGAGATAAAATCGCTCAATAGCAAACAGCTTGATCTCTCGATGCGTGTGCCTCCTTATTTCCGCGAACTTGAGGTTGAAACCCGCAACAGGCTTGCACCACGTCTTGAGCGAGGTAAGATAGAACTGGCCGTTATTGTCGATTCACTGGTGGCTGAGACTCCGGCTGCACTCAATGTCGAGATAATGAAGGTATATAAGGCACAAGTCGAAGCCGCTGCTCGAGAACTCGGTATTCCGGAGCCCTCAGACTGGTATAGTGTACTATTGCGTATGCCAGACGCTATGAAGACCGAATATGCCAAACTCGAACAGGAGGATATCGAAGCTTTCGGCCGTGCCTGCGACGAAGCCACTGCAGCCCTTGTTGAAAGCCGTCAGCGGGAAGGCCGTAAACTCTATGACTTTTTCCTTCAGAAGATAGCAAATATAGGACGTCTGTTAGGTGATGTGGAACCTTTCGAGCAGGAACGTGTGCCACGCGTACGGGCACGTCTTGAAGAACAGTTGGCACGGCTGCAATCAATAGAATATGACGCTGGCCGTCTGGAGCAGGAGCTTATATTCTACATAGAGAAACTCGATGTAAGTGAAGAAAAACTGCGTCTTCGTTCACATCTTAACTATTTTATCGAAACATTGGGAGCTGCCGACACCCTTCCGGCCGCCGGACAGGGTAAACAGCTCGGCTTCATAGCTCAGGAGATAGGCCGGGAAATCAACACACTCGGTTCGAAAGCTAACCATGCCGACATGCAGAAGATAGTGGTGAAGATGAAAGATGAACTGGAGCAGATAAAGGAACAAGTGCTCAATGTGCTATGAGGCGCTTGCACAGAAAACACTATGCACAATATGACACAACAGCAGCAACAAGCCGAAGGTAAGATAATAGTGCTTTCAGCACCCTCGGGTACAGGTAAATCGAGTATAATACAACGTCTTATGCAACATCCTGAACTGCGTCTCGGATTCTCCATATCAGCTACAAGCCGTAAACCCCGGGGACAGGAACGAGACGGAGTGGAATATTACTTTATAAGTCCGGATGAATTTGCCCGTCGTGCCGCCAACGATGAATTTGTTGAGTGGGAGGAAGTTTACGCAGGCACCTGCTACGGTACACTACGGTCTGAAGTGGAACGTGTCGTCGGAGCCGGACGTAATCTTATAATGGATATAGACGTTAAAGGCGCGCTCAATGTGAAGCGCTGTTTCGGCGACCGTGCCATTGCTATCTTCATACTTCCGCCTAATCTCGAAGAACTTGAACGCCGCCTACGCGGGCGTGGCACCGATTCGGAGGAAACGATACTGAAACGTCTTGCCAAGGCCGAGTATGAACTGTCGTTTGCCTCACAGTTTGACTGCCGTGTTATAAACGATACGCTCGAACATGCTGCCGATGAAGTAGGACGCCTTATAAGCGAATTTGCTCCTACCGACCGATGAACAGCCACAAACCTATAGCCGTGTACAGCGGCACATTTGACCCGCCCCATACAGGACATGCCATTGTGGCTAATTATCTGGCACAATGGGCTGGTGTGGAAGAAGTGCTGATGATGGTCAGTCCGCTCAATCCGCTGAAAGCCGGTACTCACCCTGTCACTGACCGTATGCGGATGCGTATGGTCGAAGCCCTGACTGAGGGTTGTCACGGAGTGCGTGCGAGCGATTTCGAACTGAAGTTACCGATGCCTACTTATAGTTACCGTACACTGTGCGCTCTACGTGATACATATCCCGGCCGTAAGTTCCGGTTGGTGATAGGGTCGGATAATTGGAGTGTGATAGACCGTTGGCGTAATCCGGAAGAGATAATAAAGGAATTCGGACTTATAGTTTATCCCCGGCCCGGACATGCACGTCCTACTATACTTCCCGATAATGTGCAGTGGCTTGACGATGCTCCACAGGTGGTCATGTCCAGTACATTCGTGCGTCAGGCCGTAGCCGAAGGACGACGTCTCGATTACTTTGTGCCGCACGGAGTGGCAGAGCTGATAGAAAAATATAAACTGTACCGCAATAATGATAAGTAAGGAAACAACAGCCCGTCTGACGGGTCTTGTGGCTGCGTCCACACAATACTGCGCACTGGCCGAACAATGCAGCGATTACGAGCGTGAGGAATGGGTAAAACGTATGGTTCTGGCATTACCGACACTTTATATAGGCATACAGAGTCTGAGTCTCGAAGATGTGCCGACACTTGACGAAGGCGGTTATCTTGCCGAGTATGTTGATGAAGACCTTTACGAAAAAGTACGCCGTTCAGTCGCAGCTCTTTTAGGTGAAGATGATGTATATCTGGAGACCTTTGAAGAGGATATGAAATACAGTGACACTCCTATAGCCGCTACCATATCGGAAGGTATAGCCGATATATTCCAGAGTGTGTATAACTATGTAGGTGTGGCTAATGACAGTGACGGCGACCTGCTTGGCGATGCTTTCCGCGAACTTAAAGAGAGCTTTGAAAGCTACTGGAGTCAGATTTTATGCAATACTCTCCGTGCGCTCAACGCTCTGCTGCGCCAGTGATGTGACCTGTATAGCAATACATAAGGAACCGTATTAAAATAAAAAATATATGGCAATAGACAGACTGCTGAAATGGCTCGACGAATCGAGCTGTAACTTTATGGCCGTAGCCACCATGCGCCGCGAGCTTGACAAAGCCGGTTTTACGGCCCTTGACCCGTCTGCCGACTGGCATCTTCAGCCCGGCGGCCGATATTATGTGGTACGTAACGACAGCGCTATAATGGCTTGGATATGCGGTACATCACCGTTAGCTGAGACCGGCGCACGTATCATAGCGGCCCATAGCGACAGTCCGTGTTTTAAAATCAAACCTAATGCCGAAATCATAGGTGACGGAGGTGTGATAAGCCTGAACGTTGAGAAATACGGCGGCGGCATCATGTACACATGGTTTGACCGGCCACTATCAATCTCAGGCCGTGTGATGACAGCAGGCCCTGATCCGCTGCATCCGTGCACACATCTTGTAGACCTACGTCGGGCAGTAGCCGTAATTCCTCACCTTGCCATACACTTCAATCGTGGTGTCAATGAAGGTAATCCGTTGTCAGTGCAAAAAGATATGAAGCCTGTAGTAGGTTACTACAATCCGGAGGAACTGCATTACCTAATGAGACAAGGAGGAGTGATACGCTGTATGGTAGCCGAACATTTAGGTATACAGCCTGAAGAAATACTGGACTATGAACTTTGTCTTTATCCATGTGAGCCTGCCGGACTGTGCGGAGTTGATGGTGAATATTTCCAGTCAGCCCGTATAGACGACCTTTCGATGGCTTTCGGAGCATTGGAAGCTCTCTTAGATACGGCAGATAATCCATGTTCCGCCACAAGAATAATGGCAATATTCGATAATGAAGAGACAGGAAGCGGCACACGGCAGGGAGCTGCCTCACCGTTGCTGCGCGATATACTTGAACGTATAATTACCATAGAAACACCTTCCGACCGTCAAGGCTTATACAAAGCCATATTTCATTCGTTTCTTATCTCGGCAGACGACGCACATGCATGGCATCCCAACTATAATGAAAAGTATGATCCCACCAATCACCCTGTAATAGGCGGAGGTCCGGTAGTAAAAATCAATGCCAACTGTAAATATATGACCGATGCCAGAAGTGCCGCAGTATTCCGCAGTCTGTGTGCTAAGGCCGGTGTGGAATGTCAGGTCTTTGTCAATCATGGCGATGTTGCCGGAGGCTCCACTCTCGGCAATATACTGACATCTCAGCTCGATGTGGCCGGTGTAGACATGGGTAATGCTATATGGGCTATGCATTCGGCTCGTGAAACAGCCGGTGTCAGTGACCAGGCTGACGCAGTACTTGTATTTAAGACCTTCTACGGCGACTTCTGACGTTCATCATAGGGAGTGTACTGACACGGAGACAACAAAGTATTTGCCGGAAAGGTAAAAAAGTTATATCTTTGCAGCTGCAATGCGCTCATGGCCCGGCATGACGCGGGCAAGTGCCGTTTGCAGGCTGTGTCCGCCGTACCGGGCAAAGTCAATATAAGAGAACAGCAACAAATACAGACATACACACAAGATGAATGTAAATTATGAGAAACTCGGAGATGTACGCGGCGAGATAGTCGTGACACTCGAGGAGAAAGACTATGCAGACAAAGTAAAGAAACAGCTCAAGGAAATAGGCCGTCGCCGTCCCGAACCGGGCTTCCGCTCCGGAAAGGTGCCTACCGGCCTGTTGGAGAAGAAATACGGTAAAGCTGCCAAGTATGAGATTATTAACCAGATGGTAGGCGAAGCTGTATATGACTACATAAAGGAAAATAACCTCCATGTGCTCGGCAATCCCGTGCCCGTGAAGGATAACGAAATCAACTTTGACAATGCTGACTTCACCTTCAAGTTCGAGGTAGGTCTGGCACCTGAGTTTGATACACATGTCAATAAAGACATGCATGTGCCTTACTATAAAATAGCTGTTGCCGACGATATGATGAAGCGTCAGGACGAAGCTCTGCGTCGTCGTTTCGGTAAGCAGGAAAGCGGTGAGGTTATCGATGAAACAGCCGTAGTGAAAGGTGTTATTACCGAACTTGAGGCTGACGGCAGTGATAAGGAAAACGGTGTCGTTGTAGAGAACGGTATCGTAGCTCCCGAACACTTCACAGATGCTGACCAGCGTTCACTGTTCGTAGGTAAGAAGGTAGGTGATACTATCGTCTTCAATCCTTCTGCCACTTGCGGTCATAATGCCACCGAACTGTCGTCTATGCTCAATATCGACAAGAATGAGGTAGATAACCATAAGGGCGACTTCCGTTTTGAGGTTAAGGAAGCTATTGTTCTCAAACCCGCCGAGGTTGGTGAGGAATACTTCAAGCAGGTATTCGGTCCCGATAAGGTACATAATGAGGAAGAGTACAACGAAGAGCTGAAAAAGATGATAGCACAGGCTCTGGAGCGTGACTCAAATTACCGTTTTACTATCGATGCTAAGACCGCTATACTTAACGCCGTAGGTAAACTTGAACTGCCTGATGACATACTGAAAGCCTACCTGATGACTCAGAACGAGGCACTCACTCCTGAGAACATCGACGAGCAGTATGCTGCAATGCGTCCTCAGCTCGAATGGGAGCTTATACGCGAAGCTATATGCGCTCAGCTCAATGTCAAGCTTGAGAAAGAAGATGTTGAGGAGATGGCTCGTTTCGTAGCCCGTCAGCAGTTTGCCCAGTACGGTATGACAAGTGTGCCCGACGACATGCTGACCAAGTATGCCGGCGAGATACTCAAAGACGAGCGTGCACGTCAGCAGATAGCTCAGCAGGCTCTTGATAACAAATTCTACGGTGCTGTGCATGAAGCAGTGACAGCCGACGAGAAAGATGTCAATGTCGAAGAGTTCAATGCACTGTTTGCTCCTGCTGCCAAGGCTGAAGAGGCTGCCGAACAGGCTGACGCCTAAGCAACACTCTGAACGATAAAGCGAACCTCACAGAGGGTAAAATTGTTAAAAACCCGGTGCGGAATGTTCCGCATCGGGTTTTGGTACACTATTTGCAATATGATGTGTGTACACCCGAATGAGATGACACACACTGTAAGATGTGTCTGAAAGTAAAAACAGATTGATAAAAAATATAATGAACAACGACTTTAGAAATTATGCTGTCAACCATTTAGGTATGAGTTCCAATACTCTTGACAGTTATGCACGCCATATCAGCGCACAGGCCGCTATGAGCGGTATGAATCCTACAGCCGACTACCTGAATCCTTATATTCTGGAAGAGCGTCAGCTCAACGTAACTCAGATGGACGTGTTCTCGCGTCTGATGATGGACCGTATCATATTCCTCGGCACTCAGGTCACTGACCAGTCAGCCAATATAATTCAGGCCCAGCTGCTCTATCTTGACTCGGTAGACCCGGAGAAAGACATTTCTATTTATATCAACTCTCCCGGCGGAAGCGTATATGCCGGTCTCGGTATCTATGACACCATGCAGTATGTCAACAGCAATGTATCGACAATATGCACAGGTATGGCCGCTTCGATGGCAGCCGTACTTCTCGTTGCCGGTGAGCACGGTAAGCGTTTCGCTCTGCCTCACTCGCGTGTGATGATACACCAGCCTATGGGTGGAATCCAGGGTCAGGCTTCTGATATAGAGATAACAGCCCGTGAGATACTGAAACTCAAATCAGAACTTTACAACATAATCTCCGAGCACAGCGGTCAGCCTTATTCAAAGGTAGAAGCAGACAGCGACCGTGACTACTGGATGACAGCTGCCGAAGCCAAAGACTACGGCATGATAGACAAAGTGCTGATTAATCCGCGCAAAGAGGTTAAGGAATAAAAACTAAAAGTCCCCAATTATACTATGCCAACAAAAACGGGTAACAGTACACAACGGTGTGCCATGTGCGGTGCCAACGAGACAAAGGCTACGCCTTTGGTACAGGTGTTCGACGGGTTGAGTCTGTGTACTGACTGCATCAACTTCATCGATCAGGCCCGCGACATGCAGCTGAAAGTGAAGAAGGCACCCGCCAAGAAAGGAAGTGCCAAAAAAGGTTTGGGCATACCGAAGCCCAAAGAAATCAACGCCTTCCTTGACCAGTATGTGATAGGTCAGGAAGAGGCTAAGAAGTATATGTCGGTAGCGGTCTATAACCATTACAAGCGTATAGCTCAGATGGAAGCTGCCGCCGAAGGTCAGAAGAGCGAAGACGATGATGTGGATATAGAGAAGTCTAACATCATACTTGTCGGTCCTACCGGTACAGGCAAGACTTTGTTGGCCAAAACTATAGCCCGTCTGCTCGATGTGCCTTTCACCATAGTCGATGCTACGGTACTTACTGAAGCGGGCTATGTAGGTGAAGACATAGAATCTCTGCTGACCCGTCTTCTTCAGGCGTGTGACTACGATGTGGAACGTGCCCAGAAGGGTATAGTGTTTATCGACGAGATTGACAAGATAGCCCGTAAGAGTGATAACCCTTCGATAACACGCGACGTCTCGGGCGAAGGTGTGCAGCAGGGTCTGCTGAAGCTGCTTGAGGGCTCGACCGTACTTGTTCCCCCTAACGGAGGCCGCAAGCACCCTGAACAGAAGATGATACCTGTCGATACGAAGAATATTCTCTTCATCTGCGGTGGTGCCTTTGACGGTATAGAGCGTAAGATTGCTTCGCGTCTTAACACTCATGTGGTAGGTTACGGACATGACGAAACTTCGCGTAAACGTCAGCGAGACAATCTGATGCGTTACGTAATGCCGCAAGACCTCAAATCATTCGGACTGATACCGGAGATTATTGGTCGTCTGCCTGTACTCACAAGTATGGAGAGTCTTGACAAGACAGCTCTGAGACGTATCCTTACCGAGCCTAAGAATGCAATCATACGCCAGTATCAGCGTCTTTTCGAGATGGACGGAGTGAAACTCGAGTTTGACGACAGTGCTCTTGACACTATAGTGGATAAGGCTATTGAGTATAAACTCGGCGCACGCGGTCTGCGTTCGATAGTGGAAACTGTTATGGTCGATGCCATGTACGATGTGCCTTCGCAACCGGTAGATACTTTCAAAGTAGATTCGGCATACGTACTTGACAAGCTTGACAAAGCACATTTTGACAAAACAGCAATGACCGACTGAAATAAGTTTACGGTCGTTTAATCTGGTATAAGTGCCCCTGTGCCTTCTTTGGCACGGGGGCTTTGTCATAATAATAGAAGTACGAAAAAAAATATCAGCTATATATGGTGAAATCGGATATTTATTTTTAACTTTGTTGAGACTAACCGCCACAGCCTCCGTTCCGGATAAACAGACAGCCGGCAGAGACGGAGACTGAACGGCCTGAGCATAAAATCCAAACGCTATCCTATGGCAGACCAACAAGCAATTCATGAAGCGCTGAAATCGAATTTCGGATTCGATAAATTCAAGGGCAACCAGCTCAAAATCATCGAAAGCCTGCTCGACGGCAAGGATGTGTTTGTGCTCATGCCCACGGGTGGAGGCAAGTCACTGTGCTATCAGCTGCCTGCACTGATGTCGGACGGGGTGGCCATTATCATCTCACCTCTTATTGCACTGATGAAAAATCAGGTCGATGTCATGCGTCACTACGGCGAGGATGACGGAGTAGCTCATTTTCTTAATTCCTCACTTACCAAGAGCGCAATCGATCAGGTTAAGGCTGACATCACGGCCGGACGTACCAAACTGCTTTACGTAGCTCCGGAATCTCTGGCTAAAGAGTCTAACATTGCCTTTCTTAAGTCAGTCAAGATTTCATTTTACGCTGTTGACGAAGCGCACTGTATATCGGAATGGGGGCATGACTTCCGTCCTGAGTACCGCCGTATACGTCCGGTCATACAGGAAATAGGGGTACACCCTGTTATAGCTCTTACTGCTACAGCCACACCTAAGGTACAGCATGACATACAGAAAAATCTGGGTATGCTTGGTGCCGAGGTCTTTAAGTCGAGTTTCAACCGTCCTAATCTGTTTTATGAAGTACGGCCCAAGACTCGTGATGTGGACCGTGAGATAATTCGTTTCATACGTTCACAGGGTAAAAAGTCAGGTATAATCTACTGCTTGTCGCGTAAGCGTGTCGAAGAGCTTGCCGAAGTTCTGAAGGTTAATGAAATAGCTGCCTTACCGTATCATGCCGGCATGGATTCCGCCACCCGCTCGGCTAATCAGGACGCTTTTCTTCATGAAGAGGTTAATGTCATAGTGGCTACAATAGCTTTCGGCATGGGAATAGACAAGCCTGATGTCCGTTATGTCATACATTACGATCTGCCCAAAAGTCTTGAAGGATACTATCAGGAGACCGGCCGTGCGGGACGAGACGGAGGCGAAGGACGGTGTGTGACATTCTATAACCGTAAAGATCTTATAAAGCTCGACAAGCTCATGCAGAGCAAGTCACCGGCCGAGCAGGAAATAGGGCGCCAGCTGCTGGCCGAGACAGCCGGATATGCCGAATCGTCGGTGTGCCGGCGGCGCATCCTATTGCATTATTTTGGTGAAACATACACAGCCGATAACTGTGGCAACTGCGACAATTGTTTAAATCCTAAAAATCAAGTGGAAGCTAAAGACGAACTTTGTGCCGTCCTTGAGACGGTGTTGTCTACAAAAGAAAGGTTCAAGGCCGATTATCTTATCAATGTGCTGACAGGACGTCGCACTGATGAGGTAAAGTCATACGGGCATGATGAGCTTGACGAATTTGGCTCGTTACCCGACATCGATGAGAAATTTCTCGGCGCTGTCATACGCCAGGCTGTGATAGCTGGCTATCTGACACGTGACATAGAGAATTACGGGATACTGAAAATTACGCCGATGGGTAAGAAATTCCTGAAGAAACCCGTATCGTTTAAGGTAGTCGAAGACACAGACTACAGTGATGTGGACGCTGAGGTGCAGATAAAGAGCGGTGCTTCATGCGCTGCCGATCAGGAACTTTACTCCATACTTAAAGACCTGCGCAATAAGCTGGCCCGTCAGCACGAGCTGCCTCCTTATGTCATATTTCAGGAGCCAAGCCTTGAGGCTATGGCTACTACTTATCCTATCACTCTGGAGGAGTTACAGAACATTCCGGGCGTAGGTGCCGGCAAGGCCACACGTTACGGTAAGGAATTTGTCAGAGTCATAAAGCGTTATGTCGAGGAAAATGAGATAGAGCGTCCCGAAGACATAAGAGTACGTCAGGTTCCTAACCGTAGTAAACTTAAAATATCTATTATACAGGCTATTGACCGTAAAATAGACCTTGAGGAACTGGCCGAGAGCAAAGGCCTGGAATTTAATGAGCTGCTCGATGAGCTCGAAGCTATAATCGATGCCGGTACCAAAATCAATATCGACTATTTCCTGAACGAAATCATCAGTGAGGATCAGCAGGAGGAAGTCATTGAGTACTTCCGTGACTGTCAGGAAGACGATCTGGAGACCGCCATACAGGACTTAGGTGATGAATATTCCGAAGAGGAGATACGTCTGTTGCGTATCAAGTTCCTCTCGGAAATGGGTAACTGAGCCGTCATAGGAGGCAATCTTGAAGGGGCTTATAATTTTTCAACCCTAAAGTCGTTAGGTTATTTAGATAACAACAACACATGAGATGAAAAATAAACTGATTGCGGGAGTCGGACTGGCCGCATGTCTCGGAGCATGGGCTGCCGATCCTGTCATTATGACCGTCGACGGTGTCGACGTCACCAAGTCGGAGTTTGAATACCTCTACCATAAGAACAGCCAGCAGCAGCTGTCACCCCAGCCTTTGGACGAATATGTGGAGATGTTCAAGATTTATAAACTCAAGGTGGCCGATGCACGGGCCGAAGGTCTCGACACAACAGCATCATTCAGACGCGAGATGGCACAGTATCGCGGTGATCTGAGTGCCCCTTACATGACTGATTCTACCTTCCTCAACCAGTTGGTAATGCAGGCATACGAACGTTCACAGCAGGAGGCTGAAGCACGTCATATCATGATAGGCAAGGGGCGCAGCAGTGCTGAAGCCGCCAAAGCCCGTCATACTATAGACAGCATACGTGCCTTGCTTGCTGACGGAGCTGACTTCGGACTGCTGGCACGCGAGCTGTCGGACGACCGTACTGCCAAGACCAACGGTGGCTATCTCGGCTATACTTCAGCCGGACGTTTCCCTTACGATTTTGAGACAGCTGTTTTCACTCTCGGTGAGGGTGAACTGTCAGACATAGTGGAAAGTCCTATGGCTTATCATATTGTAAAAGGTGGAAAGAAACGTCCTGCCCGAGGCACTGTGCAGGCCTCGCATATAATGAAGATGGTGCCTCAGAATGCCACTCCTGCTGCCGAAAAGGCAGCCCATGAAGCTATAGACAGTATCTACCGTGTAGTGAAAGCTAACCCCTCGTCGTTTGCTGCTGTGGCCACATCGCTCAGTGATGACAAAGGTTCGGCCCGTAACGGTGGCCAGTTGCCATGGTTTGGCGCCGGTGAGATGGTTGCACCATTCGATTCAGCAGTGTTCTCTATGAGCGTGGGTGAGATTTCAGAGCCTATACGTACTCAGTTCGGCTGGCACATAATTCATAAGACTGACCAGCGTGGTGTACCTTCTCTTGAGGAAGCCCGGCCACGTCTGTTAGAGCGTATTACAAATCCGCAGGACGATCGTAGCCGTCTGATAAAGGCACATCAGACCGAGATGCTGGCTCGTAAGCATAAGGGCTCTGTCAAGAGTGGTACGCTCAATGCCTTGAAAGCCCGTGTCGGTGTAAGCGGCCTTGACTCTCTTTTCTACGAAGCTTGCGCTGACGGTTCACTGGGCCGTATGGCTTTGCTCACTATTGATAAGAAAGATGTGCCTGTGAGCGAATTTGCAGAATACATGCACGGCTATCGTCAGGCTGACCCTGCGGCAGCAGTAGCTACTCTTGATAAGGCGCTTGCAGCTTTCTATAATAAGCGTCTTGTTGAAGCCGAACAGACATGGCTTGAGGCTAATCAGCCTGAATACCGTAATTTGCTCAATGAGTATCGGGACGGTAGCCTGCTGTATGAGGTCAGTGTGGCTAAGGTCTGGGATAAGGCATCAAAAGATCAGGAGGGTCTGGAGCGCTTCTTTAATATGCACCGTGGTGACTACACATGGACCGAACCTCATGTGAAAGGATTATTGATAAATGCTGCTGACGAGGAAGTAGCCGAGCAGATACGTCGCCGTCTTGATGGTGTGCCTGCTGATTCGCTTCTCACGGTGGTGCGTAAGGAGTTTGCCGGTAAAGCTTCGGCCGAACGCGTGCTTGCCGCCGCCGGTAGTAATCCGCTGGTCGACTATCTGATGTTCGGTGGTCCTGAGGTTGAGGCTCCGGGCAACTATAAAGTCAGCTTCATTTATGATGCTCGTATCCTTGATGCTCCTGAAGAGGCTGCCGACGTGCGTGGCATGGTGACGAGCGACTATCAGAACCGTCTCGAAGCTGACTGGATAGAGGAGCTCCGTAGTCGCTATCCGGTTAAAGTAAACGAGAAGGTACTTAAGAAAGTGAAGTGAGTTCTATACCGTGTCGGTTATGGTGGCGTGCCGTGTTGGTGCCCTTTATATTATTAGCTGCCTGCGGTCATGACAACAAGATTGAGCCGCAGCGCAGTGACCTGCTTGTGATGCTCGGCGATTCGTCTTTGTATGAACACGAAGTATTGGCACGTATACCGGTAGGTATAGCCCCCGACGATTCGGCACGGCTTTTTGCCAGTGTGGTAGACGCATGGATAGAAGACCAGCTTCTGATGCAGGTGGCTCTTGATCATCTTTTAGATGCCGACGAGATAGAACGTCTTGTGGAGCAATACCGGCGTGAACTTATATTAAGTCGCTATCTGTCGCGTGTGCGTGAGAGCGGCCGTGGTCATGTAGATGAGAAGGATATACGTGCTTACTACGCCCGCCATTCTGACGAAATGCTTACCGAACGACCTTTGGTGCGTGGCGCTTATCTTAAGGTCAGTGTTCGTGAACCGCGTCTCGACCGGTTGCGCAAATGGATGGCTGAAGCGTCACCACGCACTTTCGAGAACATCGAGAAGCACGGGCTCGACCATGCGCAGGAGTATGATTACTTCGGCGACCGTTGGGTAGACTGGCAGACAGTTGCACGTCAGATACCATACAAATTTTATGATGCTGAAGCTTTTCTGAAAGCTAATACTGACTTTGAGACCACTTACGGCGACTGGGTATATATGCTTCATATAGCTGATTATCTTCCTGCCGGTAGTGTGATGCCATACGAGTTTGCCCGTACTCAGATTACTGACTGGCTTGAACAGCAGGTGATGCGCGAGACGGAACGCCGTTTCGTACAGCGTCTGGTAAGTCAGGCTCTTGACGACCACGTATTGCGTGGCATAGGTTACGATCCGGTGAGTCACAAGCGCCTGACACAGTAAAGCGTCACGATACACAAACACAACAAACACCAATCATATACACCTGAACAACGTGAAATATCCAAAGCTATCATTTGTTCCCGCAGCTGTGGCTGCACTCACCGTAGTATGCGCTATGGCGCAGCCTACGCGCAATGTTGTCGATGAGGTGGCCTGGATTGTGGGCGATGAAGCCATATTCCGTTCGGACGTGGAGGAGATGTATGCTTCGATGCGTTCGATGGGCGACCGTATCGATGGCGATCCCTACTGTGTGCTGCCTGAAAAACTTGCTGTCGAGAAACTTTATCTGCATCAGGCTAAGCTTGATACTATCGAAGCACCTGAAAGCCAGGTGCTCGCACAGGCTGACCAGCAGCTCAACTACTATATAGCCAATATAGGTTCGAAAGAGAAAGTTGAGGAATACTTCCGTAAACCTCTGCCTACGCTTCGCGCACAGTTGGTCGATATGATACGTACCAACTACATAATAGGCCAGGTGGAGAATAAACTGACTGAGAACGTACAGGCTACTCCCAACGAAGTGCGTAAATATTTCGATGCTCTTCCGGCTGATAGTGTGCCTTACATACCGATGCAGGTGGAAGCTCAGATAATAACCTTTAATCCCCAGATACCGCGTCAGGAGATAGAAGACGTCAAAGCGCGTCTGCGTGACTATGCTGACCGTGTGACACGTGGTGATGCCGACTTCTCGACACTGGCTATTGCATATAGCGAAGACGGGTCTGCTATGCAGGGCGGTGAACTGGGCTTTACTTCGCGTTCACAGTGGGTACCGGAATTCGCCAATGTGGCGTTCAACCTCAATGACCCCAAGAAGGTGAGTCGTATTGTCGAGACCGAGTATGGCTATCATATTATACAGCTCATAGCCAAGCGCGGTGATCAGGTCAATGTGCGTCATATCCTGCTGCGTCCTCATGTCAGCACACAGGATCTGGCTCTGGTTGTCAATCGTCTTGATTCGGTGCGCAAGGAGATTGTAGGCGGTGCTTTTACTTTCGAAGATGCCGCACGTATGTTTTCGCAGGATAAGGATACACGCAACAACCGTGGCCTTATGGTGAATCCGCATACAGGTTCTCCGCGCTTCGAGATGCAGGATTTACCTTCCGACATAGCTAATCGTGTAGAAGGCATGGAAGTGGGCGATATATCGGAGGCCTTTGTCTGGAAGGACCCCCAGCGTAATAAGGAAGTAGCCGCCATAGTACGTCTTGCCGAACGTGTGCCGGGACATAGAGCTACACTGGCTGAGGATTACAGTCTTATACGCCAGATGTATGAGAATCATCAGAAGCAGCAGATAATACGCGACTGGATAGAAAAGAAAATCAAAGATACCTATGTCAAGATAGAAGAAGGGTGGGAGTCCTGCGACTTCAACTATCAGGGCTGGATAAAATAAATTCACTATCATAGGTCACCATGATGCAAAGTCTCTCACGTAAACCCTATGGCCCGCGCCGCTTGGTGGCGTGGGCTGTGCTTGTATTGGTGGTGGCCTTCGCCGGAGGTATCATGGCCCAGGCGGTGGCGCAAAGCCAAAGACAGGCGCAGGCCCAACAGTCCGCGCAGCAGGATGATCCGTACCGTCGTCCTAAACCTACCCGTCCGGCAACCTCCACTATAGGTACAGCCAACCGTTATCAGACAGACCGTGTGTTTCTCGAACGTGCCGACAGTCTTTACCGTCTTCCCAACGATACTTCCGAACGCCAGATAGTGAAGGGTAACGTGATGTTTCGTCAGGCCGGTATGTTTATGTATTGCGATTCGGCTTATTATTTTGCTAATCTCAATTCGCTTGATGCTTTCGGGCATGTGTGTATGGAACAGGGGGACACCCTGTTTGTGTATGCAGACCGTGTTTATTATGACGGCGACGCACGTCTGGCACGTCTGCGCAACGGCCCGAGTCGTAAGGAAGTCACTCTCATTGACCGTGATGTGACACTGACTACCGACAGCCTTGACTACAGTCTTGCCGAAGAACGCGGCTGGTATGAACGTGGAGGCCGTCTTGACGATAAGGTTAATGTGCTTACTTCTGTATTCGGACAGTATAGTCCGGCTACAAAAGAGGCTGAGTTCTTCTGGGATGTCGTGCTTAATAATAACCGTGACGGTTTCCTTATGCTGACTGATACGCTCTATTACAGCACTCTCACTAATATAGCCAGTATCGTGAGTCCGACACGTATTATGGGCGAAAACGACACTATAATTACTTCACGTGGCTGGTATGATACCAATACCGACAACGCCGAACTGACTTCACGTTCTATCATATCACACCGTGACTCTACGGGTGCTGTAACCTTGCTCGAAGGTGATTCGATAGTATACGACCGTGCACGGCGCATAAGCCGGGCTTATATGTTCGGTGCCCCGGGTAGGATACCGACACCGATGGTACTGACTGATACGGCTCATAAATCAATTCTGATAGGCGGCTACGGATTCTACAATGACTCGACAGGCGAAGCGCTTGCAGCCGACTACCCGCTCCTGATGGAATATTCGCGTCCTGACACGCTTTTTCTGCGTGCTGATACGATAAAGACCTTCCTTGTGACACGCCGTATATGGCCGGAGGAAGTTAAGTCCGAGAAATCCGATTTATCGGATTTATCGGAGTCATCGGATTTATCGGAGTCATCGGATTTATCAGAACTATCGGAATTTTCCGAACTCTCCGACTTATCCGATAACTCCGCTATCTCCGACAGTTCCGATAACTCTGATAACTCCGATAATTCTGATAACTCTGATAAATCGGACACCTCCGACACACTCCTCACCGTAATCTCTCTGTTATATCCTTGGTCTCAGCGGGCAGTGATAGCACAGCCGTCTCTTGCCGTGACAGCTGATACTGCTGTTCGTGATTCGTCGCTTATGATTGAGCGGCAGTATCGTGTTGCCGAAGCCTTCAGACGTGCCCGTTTCTTCAAGAGCGATATGCAAGGTGTGGCTGACAGCATAGTGGTAAGTCAGGAAGATTCGCTTTTGCGTATGAAAGTACGTCCGGTGGTATGGAGTGGCGAGCGTCAGGTGAGCGGCAAACTCATACATGTACACTTCAATGACTCTACAAGTGACTGGGCTGAACTTCCTCAGGGCGGTATGATGGTAGAGCACATAGAGGAGGAATTTTTTAACCAGCTCGCCGGACGCCGTATGTTAGCCCACTTCGAAGGTCAGACATTAAGTCGTCTTGATGTTGACGGCAATGTGCAGACAGTTTTCCTACCTATGGAGTCGGACAGCACTTACAACCGTCTTATAGAGGCCGAAAGCTCGTATCTTACTATAGAAATGACCGATAGCGGCACTTCACTTGATCGCCTCAAGATGTGGCCTGAAGTTACGGGTACAGTGACACCGTTGTTTCTTGTAAAAAACACACAGCTCTACCTGCCAGGCTTCCTATGGCTGGAAGTATTGCGTCCACGTCGCGAATGGTATGGAGGCGGTATGCATTGGGCCGACGACCTTGGCGAAGTACCTGATGAACTTGAAGACTATCTTGCCGGAGGTCGTGATGTCCCGGTACCCAGAGTGACACGAAGGCCACGAGGGCCTGTAAAGCCATCGGAGCAATCGGAGCACTCCGATTTATCCGAACAGTCAGAGCAATCGGAGTCATCAGAACAATCGGAATTATCCGAACAGTCGGAACAATCGGAGTCATCGGAGCAATCAGATAGCTCCGATAGTTCGGATAATTCCGATAACTCCGATACTTCCGATAGTTCGGATACCTCCGATACTTCGGATAAATCTGATAACTCGGATACCTCGGACCCCTCCGACAAAGACTAACCCCCAATTTACCATCGGAATGAGTGACGTGATAAGACTGCTACCGGATTCGGTAGCTAACCAGATTGCCGCCGGTGAGGTAATACAACGTCCGGCATCGGTAATCAAAGAATTGGTGGAAAATGCCGTTGATGCCGGCGCCACCGATATACGCATATATATTAAGGACGCCGGCCGCACCATGATACAGGTGGTGGATAACGGCCGGGGTATGACCGAGACTGATGCCCGTATGGCCTTCGAGCGTCATGCCACATCTAAAATCAGTTCGGCCGAAGATCTGTTTAAACTCCGCACTATGGGCTTCCGTGGTGAGGCGTTACCTTCTATATGTGCTATAGCCCAGATAGAACTTCTTACACGTACTGCCGACGACAGCATAGGTACACGACTCATTATCAATGCTACAAAAGTGGAAAGTCAGGAACCGGTGATGTGTGATGTCGGTACAAATATAATGGTACGTAATATCTTCTATAATGTGCCGGCACGACGTAAATTCTTGAAAAGCGATAGTGTCGAGCTTTCAAATATAATGCGTGAGTTCGAGCGATTGGCATTGGTTAACAATCATGTGCACATGCTTATAGACACCGGCGGCCGAATACTTGATTTGCGTGCCGGCTCGTTCAAACAGCGTATCTCGGATATATGGAAGAATAATCTCAATATGCAGTTGCTGCCGGTTGAGGTAGATACCGCTTTGGTCAAAATAGAAGGCTTCATATCACGGCCTGAGTTTGCACGTCGCCGCAATCCTCTGCAATATCTGATAGCTAACGGGCGTAATATGCGTCATCCTTATTTCCATAAGGCTATTGTGAACTGTTATGACTCACTTATCGCTACAGATACACAGCCATGTTACTTTCTGAAATTTGAAGTTGACCCGGAGAGTATTGATGTCAATATACATCCTACTAAGAGCGAGATAAAATTTGAGTACGAGCAGCAGATATGGCCGATACTTCAGGCTGCTGTCAAGGCATCGTTAGGGCAATTCGGAGCTGTGCCGAGCATTGATTTTAATTCAGATGTATTACCCGTTGAGCCTATGGGTAAAAATGAACACCCCGAGGCTCCGGCGCTTGACCTCAAAGCTGACTATAATCCCTTTGCCGAGAGTGAAGTCAGACCTGTCAGCAATTCTTTTGACAGTAGTCGGTCCGAGCGACGGCCGACAAACAGCAGCTGGCGTCCCACTCAGATGTCGGGTAACTGGGACAGTCTGTATAAAGACTTCATGTCCGGTGGAGGAGAAGTGATTGAGGCTGCCAAACTCCCGGAACTTGACGTTGCCGAAGTGCCTCAGAATGCTATATGTGTGCAGTTTGCACGTCGCTATATAGTGACTGCCACACGTAGCGGTTTGCTTATCATAGATCAGCACCGTGCGCATGTCAAGATATTATATGAGCGTTTTTTAAGTCATGCTCTCAAAGGTGCGCAGGTAGGGCAGAGAGTGATGTTCCCGGAGGTAATTGTTCTTGACCCCGAACATGAAGCGGCACTTGAAGAGGCCCGGGAGGCGTTGAACCGTCTGGGCTTTGTGCTTGAACATGATGACCATGACCGCTGGAAAATCACAACAGTACCCGGTATTCCCGGCTCACTGCGTGGTGCCGATGTCATTATGGCATTGCTTGATGATATTTGCGATGGCTCACTTCAGTATGGAGCCGGTTCTCTTACACCAGAATTGCTTATCGGCCGTATAGCTCTTGCTACCGCACGCTCAAATGCTGTGGAACGCGGACAACGTCTGACAGGTGATGAAATGGAGCATATCGTAGGCGAACTTTTCAGTCTGCCTGATCCCGCCCGAGGACCGGACGGCAAAGTAATCTATGTCAGCCTTGACGAAAGCCGTATAGAACATTACCTCTGAAAACAGCTGTGAATTAGATATACCTGTCAGCATACCTGTCAACAAACAATATAATTCTGTCCTATGTCTGCATTACATTTTATCCTTGCTCCTGTGGTGGGAGGCGTAATCGGTTATATCACCAATGCTTTGGCCATCAGAATGTTATTCCGGCCCTATACTCCGAAATATTTTCTGGGTATGCACATACCTTTTACTCCCGGTATCATACCCAAAGAGAAAGGACGCATCGCTGCATCGCTTGGTACAGCTATAAGTGACAATCTCATGAATCGCGATGTGCTGGAGCGTTATCTGCTTTCAGACAGTATGCTGTCGCGTTTACGCACTTCTATAGACACTTTCTGTTTCCGTCAGATGTCAAATACCGAAACATTACGTCAGTTTTTAGGACATTATCTTGCGGCTGAGGATGTTGACCGTATATTGACTTCTGTACGCGGTGATTTGGCTACTCAGATTTCGGCACGTCTTGCCGATTCCGGCCTTGGCGAGCAGATAGCTGACGCTGTGGCACGCCATCTCACTTCACGTCTGAGGCGAGAAGGGATTGAAGGATTACTACCGGGTATACTGCGTGCGTTAGGGGATAATTTTAAGACTAAACTTGCTGATCTGATAGAAACACCGTTACGTAAGTTTCTGACAGGCAACATTGACTCCATAATAGCTAAAGACGGTGAGGCAATGATACGACGTCTGATTGACACACAAGTTGATGCATTGGCAGAAACACAGATGTGTGACTTGCTGAAAGGTAAGGAGAAACAGATTCAGGAAGTAGCTGAGGCTCTTGTTACGGCTTACCGTATTATTATCTCCGAGCAGTTACCGCGTATTCTCTTTGCTATTGACATACCGCGTATCATAGAGGGACGTATCAACGAAATGGATATGCGTGAGACGGAACGTCTTATCTTTGCGGTCATGAATAAGGAGCTTCAAGCGATAATTTGGCTCGGAGCACTTTTGGGATGTCTGATGGGTACAATCAATGCCTTTGTGTAAGAACAGAATTTTAATTCCGTAAACATAAAACAAATCAGCTTATGGCAAAAGAATCATGGAAGCCGGGCACGATGATTAATCCTCTGCCTGCTGTACTTGTCACCTGCGGGGCTGAACCGTCAGAGTGGAATATGCTCACCGTAGCCTGGACCGGTACGATATGCTCTAATCCTCCGATGTGTTACATATCGGTACGTCCAGAACGTGCTTCGTATCCGTTGCTGGTAGCAAATATGGAGTTTACTATAAATCTGACCACAGTGTCTATGGCACGTGCTACTGACTGGGCCGGTGTCCGTTCAGGACGCGATTATGACAAATGGGCCGAAACCGGTCTTATACCGATTCCCGGCGAGAAAGTAGCTTCGCCTACAATAGAGCAGTCGCCGCTGTCGATAGAATGTCGTGTCAAGGAGGTTCTGCACCTCGGCAGTCATGATATGTTTGTAGCCGATGTGGTGAATGTGCGTGCCGATACGCGCTATATTGACCCAGAGACCGGTGCTTTCTCACTCGAAAAAGCCGATTTGCTTGCTTACAGCCATGGTTTCTATCACAGTCTGGGACCGGTTATAGGCCGTTTCGGTTTTTCGGTCAAGAAGTAAAAACAGACGTTTACAATACCGCTTCAAATCGAAAAATATCCGTACCGCGTAAGTGCATTATACCTAAAACAGGTGATTGCACACACGGTACGGATATTGTAATTTTGCTGCTGTAAAAGGATAACTGTTTCCGACGGTGCCATACGTTGCAGATAGCTCCTTTACAAGTTAATTAGTTATTTAGAGTTAGATTTAGGTACAATCCTGTTCTTCGGAAACAGAATAGGAGAGTAGGAAGATGGCACGGGCCGTGGTGGTCAGTGCCATCTCCTGCATTGGTACATATCTTGTCTTAAAACAATAATCAGCTGTCAAGCCTATGGAACAGACCCATAAAACATATCAGTCCGACGACCGTATGATAACTCTTATCAACGATAATTTTCAGCTCTTGCAGGTTATGAGCCGCTTCGGTATAAAGGTAGGTTTCGGCGACCTTACCGTGCGTCAGGTATGCGAGGAGAACGGGGTGGACTGTCATACATTTCTGACGGTTGTCAACTGTGTGAATCAGGGCTTCTCTCCGGCCGGTATGAGTGGTACTGTATCTCTTCCGGCACTTGTAGATTATCTTCGTCGCAGTCACCATTATTTTCTCGATTATTTCCTACCTGCTATACGTCGTAAACTCACTGACGGTATAGAGCAGCGCACTAATGATGTGTCATTTCTGATTCTGAAATTTTTTGACGAATATACTGCTGAGGTACGCCAGCACATGAACTATGAGGAACAGATATTATTTGGATATATCGACAGACTGATGCACAACATTACAGCCACACCACCTGAAGGTATGCGTACATATAGTGATCATCACGAAGAAGTGTCGGCACGTCTTGGTGAACTGAAAAACATAATACTAAAATACTGTCCAGCCAATGCCGATGTAGACCTGCTAAACGATGCGCTTTATGACATATACCGCTGTGAGGTAGAGCTTGAAAGTCATTGCCGTCTTGAAGATATGCTGCTGGTACCGGCTATAATGAATCTTGAACGTATGACCTGTGCCGAAATCTGAAAAGGAAGAATACTGAAAAAATTCCGTTATCAAAGTCATGTCAAGAGAAGACCAACATAATATAATAGTGGCTGAGGCCTCACCTATAATAGCAGCCGGTCTGGCGAGTTGCCTGCAACGTATGCCGGGTATACATGTTCATCCCCTCGAAGTGTCCGAACCCTCCGCCCTTCCTGAAGCGGTGAGGCGTCAGAATCCGAAACTGGTGATTGTCAATCCTTCTTTCGGAGGTGCTTTTGTACCCGAACATCTCCGTAACGCTTGCCCCGGATGTGGTTTTAAGGTAGTTGCTATCGAGATTGCACCTCTTGACCGTCATGTGCGCGGTCTCTATGATGAGACTGTGAGTGTTGTCGACGATCTTGATACATTAGCTGCTAAGCTAAGTCCTATGTGTCGTGAACCGGAACTGCGTGACGATGAGAAAGACGTGTTGTCGCAACGTGAGAAAGAGATATTGGTCGAAGTTGTTAAAGGACTTACAAATAAAGAGATAGCTGACCGTCTGTTTTTATCAGTACATACTGTTATAACCCATCGTCGCAACATAGCCAGAAAGCTTGAGATACACTCGGCTACAGGATTGACAATCTATGCAATCGTGAACAGACTGGTTGATTTGTCTGACCTTCATCTTTGATTCTTCAATTTTCATGGTCGGAGAAGCCGGAAATTGCGTCATAAGTATTAACTTTGTACTCTTATAGCGACAGGCATTCATTAAAAACCTTTAATCATACCTCGGATGCCTGAAAATACGTGACTGAACTCCAACCTGAAAAAATGAGTGAGAAGAATGCTAAAAGCAAGAAGACGAAGCGGACTGCTAAGACAGAGGCCGCACGCCGTCAGCGCCGTAATCGTATAGCCGTTAAGTGTCTTTGGACAGGCTTCATAGGATTGGGGTGTCTTATAGGATTGTTATTGCTGCTGATTTATAACGGAGTCATAGGCTACATGCCCCCTATTGACGAACTCGAGGACCCTCACGACAAATTGGCTTCGGTGGTGTATGCCTCTGATGGCAAAACTGAACTGGGACGTTATTTCGCCGGTGCGGGCAACCGTGTCTATACTGATTATGATGCAGTGTCTCCATACGTCATAGATGCGCTGATAAGCACCGAAGATGTACGTTTTGAGCAACACTCCGGTATTGACTTTCTGGCACTCGGACGTACCGGTATCAAGACTCTGCTATTAGGTGATAAATCTTCCGGCGGTGGTTCGACCATAACCCAGCAGCTTGCCAAGCAGCTTTATTCACAGCCGTCAAGCAGTCTGCTGAAGCGTGCTCTGCAGAAACCTATAGAGTGGATGATTTCTATCAAGCTCGAGCGTTTCTATACCAAAGATGAGATTATAAATATGTATCTCAACCGTTTCGATTTTCTAAACAATGCAGTTGGAATCAAAACGGCTTCAAATGTGTATTTCGGTAAGGAACCGGGCGAACTGAAAGCCGAAGAGGCTGCTATGCTTGTGGGTATGCTTAAGAATCCGAGTTATTATAATCCATTGCGTCATGCCGAACGTACACGCGAGCGTCGCAACGTGGTACTGGAACAAATGGTTAAGGCCGGACGTCTGAGCCGTGCCGAGGCCGATTCGCTTAAGCAACTGCCTCTTAAACTCGACTATCACCGTGTTGACCACCGTGAGGGTGAGGTGCCGTATCTGCGTGAGGAGATACGCCGTCTGATGTTGGCTAAGAAACCGGTTCGTCCCGAACGTTCTAAATACGACAGTCAGTCTGCCTACTTCATAGCTTTAGGCAACTATAACACTGATTCGACACAGTGGGAAGAAAATCCGCTGTACGGCTGGATAATTAAAAATCCTAAACCTGACGGCAGTCCTTATAACCTTTATACCGATGGTCTGCGTATATACTCTACCATAGACCTGCGGATGCAACATTATGCCGAAGAGGCTGTGATGTCGCACATGGGCGGTACTCTACAGCCGGCTTTCTTTCAGGAGAAGAAGGGTCAGCCTACAGGACCTTATACTACAAACAGTGAGGAACTGTCGCGTTCGGGTGTGATGCGTCTTATACGTAATGCCAAACGTCAGTCGGAGCGTCATCGTGTCATGAAGCTCGCCGGACTGTCTGAAGCCGAAATGGAACGACTCTGGAACACTCCTTATGAAATGGACGTATTCACATACGTCAAGGAAAACGGGCGTTACGTTGCAGGTACCAAGACAGTGCGTATGTCTCCATACGATTCACTGCTCTATATGAAATCGATATTACGTACCGGTCTTATGAGTATGGATCCGAGTACAGGTTATGTCAAGGCATACGTGGGTGGTGTTGATTTCAACTATTTCCAGTATGATATGGTGTCGCAGGGTAAACGTCAGATCGGTTCGACAGCCAAACCGTTCCTTTACACACTGGCTATGGAACAGGAGTTTACACCCTGTTCGATGTTCCCCAATACGCAGCCGACTTACGGCAACTGGTCTCCGCGTAACTCAGGTAAGGCACGTATCGGTGAGATGGTAGACCTTCGCTGGGCACTGACAAACTCCAACAACTGGATTTCGGCGCGACTGTTGGCTGAACTCCAGCCTGCCAATCTTGCCAACAAAATGCGTATGTTCGGTGTGACCGGATATATAGAGCCTACTATGACTCTTTCATTAGGTACTGTAGACGTTACTGTTCGTGATATGGTAGGTGCTTACAGCACCTTCTCCAGCCAGGGTATGCGTGTTGACCCTGTATATGTGACACGTATCGAGGATAATCAGGGTAACGTCATCTATACTGCTATGCCTCACCGCGTGGACGTGACCGGAGAGACAGCTTATTACCGTATCCTGTCGATGCTGCTTAATGTGATTGACAGCGGTACCGGTGCTTCGCTGCGTAGCCGTTACGGTATTTCTGCACAGATGGGCGGAAAGACAGGTACTACCAACTCAAACAGCGACGCATGGTTTATGGGCTTTACTCCGGACCTTGTAACCGGTGTCTGGGTAGGTGGCGATGAACGTTATATCCATTTCAACACTATGGCCTACGGTCAGGGTGCACGTGCAGCATTGCCTATCTACGGCATGTACATGCAGAAAGTCTATGCCGACAAGACACTGCCTTACTCACAGGAAACCAAATTTACCTTCCCTGCCGACTTCTCCGCCTGCGGCGGAAGTGTAGAGTACCAGACTCCGAGCCAAACCATCTCTGAAGAAAGCGTCGAAGGTATATTTGACTAAATCCGTAAGATTTATAAATCTTATAAATCTTATAAATCTTATAAATCTTATAAATCTTATAAATC
>CAMWVA010000032.1 GCA_947177575.1 uncultured Porphyromonadaceae bacterium
TCATCATCTACTCATTGTTCCCAAGCGAAATTAATGAAAAATTTTTAATCCCGAAATGATTCTCTCTGTAGAATCATCTTTTGACTTGTTACAATTTTATTTTTCAATATTTTCTGTTTGGTGTGGAAACGATAGACTATTGTGTTGTGACACATGATTTGTAGGAAGAGAAAATATTTCCTACTTTTGTATTATACTAAGATTAGGAGGTATGTGTGATATAAAAATAAGTAAAGGTAATTTTAAAACCTTACTCAATATATTCCTTGCGGTATTTCTATGTATTTGTCTGTCAAACAGTATTATGGCTGATATTGATAAAAAAGGAGTAGAGAAAACAGATATATTGAATTATGTTGATTCCTTACGTCATAACAATACTGTCTATACTGAAAATGAAGCACGTAATCTCATTAAATACCTGACTGCTTTTAAAAATAATGTACCTACGGATTCCTTAAGGCATTACACATCTGAAGGATTACTTAATTACACATGGTATCTTATGAATCATGGAGAGTGGTTTCTATGTGGTGAGCTTCTTGAAAAAGCCCTACGTTATTGTCCGTCGGAAGCAACTTCACTCAGACATCAGATAGAAACAGCAGTAGCAGGTATGTATCTCTATGATAAAGACTATAAGGAAGCGGGGAAGTTATTACTGAAAGCTAACAAATATTTTATGGAACACCGTGATACGGTGGAATGGCTTAAAAACTGTGTGAATCTTGGCTTATATTATTCTCGTATCCATAACAGGTCCAAAGCTTTGGAATATTATGTTAAGGTACTTTCTATCGCTCAGAAAGAGAAAAAATATGAGAATTATTACTCGATTGTATCCGGATATGCCGAAAGGGTAGAGGAAGATTCTGTAATAGGTCTGTCTACCTTAGAGAAAGCTTTGCACATTTCTCTTGATAACGGTTATACATTTCTGTTAGCCTCCAATTATAACGAGTTGGCTCGTTACTACTACCGTATGGAGAATTATCATGAAGCTCTTGCAAATGCACGTAAAGCACTTAATTATGCCGAGCGGTTTTCGCAAGTTGATATGCAGGTTACGGCCTGCGGTCTGCTGGCGGATATCTATTATATTCAGAAGAATTATGTGGCTGCCTACGGTATGTTATCGCGTAAGATTACTATTAAAGATAAAGCTCAGGAAGACCGGGGCAGAGAATATTATGCCCATATCAATACTATAGATTCTCTTATAAACTGGGTAGATGCCAATGTGCCTTTACCTGATTCCGGCAGAGCGGTCACAAAGTCACAGAATACTTCGGATTTTACTGTGATATGGTTGTGGATTGCTTTGGGAGGGATTATTATAGCTATAATTGTGGGCGTAATCATACTGAGAAGAAAGAAAAGAGATAATCCCTCTAAGCTATTAGAGGAGGAGAACTGTAGCAATGAAGATAAAATTACAGATACAGATAAATCTCCTGATTGTGTCACTCATAACGATGAATTAAGTGCCTTGCAACTTCAGCAGGCCTCGGCATTAAATATGGTGGCGGAGAGTTTTAATCCGATGCTTGATAGAATACGTAATATGGTAAAGGAAATTCCGAAAACCGGAGATACTATGGTAGATTCGCAGATAAGGAGTCTCCTTAACTATCTTCTGCAGGCACGGTTGCCTAAAAGCGATAATACTATGGTAAAGGCTGTCAAGGAGGTTGAGGCAAAGTTTACAGAACGCCTTAGTAGCACTTATCCTTCTCTTACTAAAAATGACCTCCGGATAGCGGTATATATAAGATGTGGACTTAATTTGCAGGAAATAAGCGTATTATCAGGTCTTCAGGCTAAGTCAGTCAATCAGGCGCGTTATCGTTTGCGAAAATCTCTTGGTCTTGCGCAGGAGGATAGCTTAGAAGAGTTTATAACGACATTTTAAAATTACTCCATAATAGGGAGTATAGCATCAGTTGTAGATTAAACTTATATTGATTATTAAATATATAGCATTATTTAGTAGATTAAAAACAGCTATATTTAGGCTCTTGTAGATAATATATTAAACTGACATTTTTTTAAGATTATGGGTATTTAGTTAACTTCGCGATGTGTTTAACATCAATACTTGATTGATATGAAAATTTCTTTACTTATGAAACAAGCATCATCAGGACTGCTTCCTGTATCGCTCCTGATGTCGTTCTCCTCATTGTCTGTTATGGCTTCAGGAGCTACACCGGTCGGTGATTTGCTTGAGTCTGTCCGTACTCAGACATCTGAAGTATCTTTTCTGAATGAGAATCTGATAAATTGCGGCACTCCTTCATTTATGATGCCGCCGGCTTCTCGTCAGCCGATGCGTGTTCAGGTCAATTCTACTGTTAAGTCAGAAGTAATTGTTGATGAAAATTTCTCTAAGTGGACAGCAGGTACTCAAAGTGAGCCTTCTACTGAGATGGTTACAGATGAGCAGCTTGTAGAACTGATGGATTATACCGGTGATTGGACTGCTTTCAGAATGTATGAGGCAGGTGGTGCCGGCTATATGGGATATGATGAGATAGGTGATGACGGTCCGGGCTATCTTAAGAGTCCTAACTTTGATTTCAAAGATGGCGGTAATTACTGGCGCCTTATCTGTCATGTGAAAAATGTTAACAGCAACATGCAGGGACAGGCTTTACAGTTATTCGTACTTGATGAAGCCATATCATCAATGATTTCTGCTTCTACGCAACCTATGCAGTATGAAGAATGGTGTGAATGTGAATGGGTAGGTTCAAGTTCTTCTGCACTGACATCCTTCATGGTACTTGGCTGGCAAGGAAAGGTACTTATTGATGGTTTCAGACTTGAAAGACTGATTTTCCCTCTCAATACTCCGGTCGTATCGGATGTTGAATTGCTTCCTGATGGCTCTGTTAAGGTTAACTGGGAGAAAGTTGACGGAGCCACTTCCTACACTGTAGAGGTACAGCAAGGACTGGATATAATTATGACTGAAGAATACGGAGATGTTGATTCCTGCATATTGAACTTTGACATAGAAGGTGACGGTATGTATGCTTTCCATGTCACTGCACATAATGGTGAGAATATTTCCTATCCCGGTTATAAAGCTGTTACACTCCTTCCCCAGTATGTCGGAGCTACGGTAGCCAAAGCTGCTACTGATATCACTGAAAACGGCTTCACAGCTAATTGGGAAGCTGCTGACTTTGCATCAGCATATCTTGTTATGCCTACAGTTACTCATACTGCTGTTGAAGGAGGTGAAGATTTTTATTATCTTAATGAGCTGTTTACCAATGTGCCGGAATCAGCTGATTTGTATGCTCCTATTCAGATTGCTCCGCTTTTAGGTATGGAAGGTACAGACATATATATGAGTCGTGCCGGCTGGTCAGTTGATATGGGTTTATTCGTCAGAATGACTCCGGAAATGCCCTTACTTGCTCTTACCAATCAGTATGCTATGTATGGACTTGAGGGCGCTCTGATGTCACCTGTGACAAACTATTCGGTAGGTGACGGTAAGGTAAAAGTTTCCGGTATGGCTTTATCTTCGGTAGATGATATGGTAATGCTCTGTGGCTTTGTTGATGCCGAAGGTAATATTTATTCTTCCGAGACTTTTGAAATCACTACCCAAGGTACTATGTTTGAAGTAGAGCTGACAGGCGGACAGCCCGATAGCCGTTTCGTATTTAAAATCAGCGAGACCGCCGAAGGTGGCGATATGGCGCTTATCCCTATGCTTTCTGTGTCTACGGTTCTTAACGAGGGTGACACTGTCACAGTTCCTACCGAAACAGTTCACACCGGTAAGGTTACAGAAGCGCGTGTGGAGGTACCTGTCAATGATTATAATAAATACTCATATTGTGTTCAGGGTTATTTCTCTAACGGTGTGATGGGTACTGTCTCTGAAGTTATAGATGTGAATGAAGGTAGCAGCGTTTCAGCTCTGCAGGCTGTCGGCGAGGGTAAGGTTTACACTGCCGGTGGTATAGTAAATCTTGTTAATCCTGCCAGACTGATGTGTGAGATATATACTCTTGACGGTAAGTGTGTCTACACAACTTCAGCCGCAGCTTCTCAGGTGCGTCTGTCTAAGGGAATGTATGTAGTCAGAATAGGTGACAAGTCATTCAAGATACTTAATTGATGAATAAAGGACTATATAAACTATTTACGTCATGTGCTGCCATAGTTATGTCTGTGGCGGCACATGCCGCTTCTCTCAATTTAGGCTATTGTTTTGGTGAGATAGCGGATGAAGGCATATCAAAAGTCGGTAATGCCACGATAGAAGGTGCCGTAGTGCTCTCAGAGGAAATGCTGGCTCCGTATATTGGAGCTAAAGTAACCGGAATCCGTGTCGGACTCGTTACTGCCGAAGGTGTGGATAATCTGCAAGGCTGGATACGGGATTCGCTGGAGGGTGATAATCTTGATGTAGCTTCCGGACAGGCAGTGACCGGATGGAATGATATTGCTCTGAGCGGAGAAGTAGTATTGACAGGTGCCCCTGTTGTAGCCGGCTTTTCTTTTTCACAGGAGAAAGCTGTGAAATGTATATCTGTTGTCGGTGAGAATAATGACGATGCCCGCTGGATTGCTAAGAACGGTAAGTGGGAACAGGCGAAGAAAGAGGGTGTGTTAAGTGTTGAACTTGTAATCAGTTCTGACAATCTTCCCGAACGTGATTTGGAAATAGTAGCTCTAAGTTCCTCATCTTTATTACCTTGTCCGCACGGAGAGAATATAATGTTTGAAGTCGGAGTGCGCAACAGAGCGCTTACTCCTGTTTCGGCTGTTGATTTAGTGTATTGTCTGAATGATGGTGATACTGTCACACAACATTATGATGTAAGCCTCGATTACGGTCAGACAGCCGCTTTGGAGTTTAATATATCTCCGGAAGGGCTTACTCCAGATGTGCCGTATCTTTTGAAAGTGAAGGCAATCTGTGAGGAAGATGATGTGCCTGAAAATAATGTTACCGAACGTTATATCGGCTGGTATACGGAATGCTATGACAGAAAGGTACTTGTCGAAGAGTTTACTACTGAGCAGTGTGCGAATTGTCCTCGTGCTATCAATACTCTGAAACAGTGTGAAAATGCCGGTTATGGTGACCGCATGAACGTTGTGGCCCACCATGTAGGTTATTATGTTGACTGGCTTACTGTAGACGGTGATGAGACTTATCTTTGGCTTTTTGACCCTACAGGACAGGATGGTACCTTTGCACCGGCTGTGATGCTTGACAGGACGGTTCTTGAAGGATCGTCTGTACCGGTTAACTCTATCGGATATTTTGTAGATTTTGAGCCTGTTCTTAAAAAAGCAATCGACATACCGGCTTTTGTAAATCTTGATGTCGCCTGTTCATCTGAAGATGAAAATGTGCTTGATGTCACTGTAGTCATGGAGCGTATGCCGCTTTTTAATGTACTCAGCGAGAACTCAAGATTAACAGTTTATTTAATAGAAGATGAGATTCCTCACCTTCATCAGGCAGGTATTAATTCTGATTCTTTTACTCATTCACACGTTTACCGTGCATGTCTGACGGATTTATGGGGCGATAAAATCGATTGGACAGATAATCAAGCATCTAATCACTATTCTATACCATTTGATGAAAAATGGAATCGTGATAATCTTAGCATAGTAGCCTTTGTCAATGATTATGACCCGGATAATGTAGCGGCCTGTCAGGTGTATAATTCTGCCAATGCCCATGTAGCGGATTCCGGTATAGGTCAGATTGGCGCTATGGATATAGTTGATGAAAGTTATTATACACTTTCAGGTATATGTATATCGAATCCTACAGATGGTATATACCTGCATCGTTTACGTCTTTCTGACGGCAGTGTAAGATTTGAAAAAATAGTTTGTGGTAACCGTTAAGGAATAGCATAATAATGATAAAACTAAGGCTGTGCTTATTTTTGCACAGCCTTAGTTTTATCATTATTATGCTATTCCTCGTTTGGCTGAAGTTATTACCTATCACTGAAGGAGAGCAGAAGCTTCCCGGATACGGCGCATAGCTTCGCGTATATTGTCGTCACTGGTAGCGTAGCTGAGGCGCATGTAACCCGGTGCGCAGAAAGCATCGCCATCGACACAGGCGACATGAGCGTGTTCAAGTAAGTACATAACGTAGTCGCCGCTGCTCTTGATTTCTATATCGTCGTAGCGTTTACCTATGTAGGCGGTTACTTCCGGGAAAAGATAGAAGGCACCTTGCGGTATATTGCATACCCAGCCGGGAATTTCGGCAGCTAAGCTCACAATAAGGTCTCGGCGGCGTTCGAAGGCACGACGCATATCTTCGACACATTCCTGCGGTCCGTTGTAAGCAGCTTCGGCAGCTTTCTGGGCTATTGAAGATGCTCCGGAAGTGTACTGACCCTGAAGTTTTGAGACAGCTTTGGCTATATCGGTCGGTCCGGCCATATAGCCGATACGCCAGCCTGTCATGGCGTAAGCCTTGGAGACACCGTTGATTATGACAGTGCGGTCGCGTAGTGATTCAAACTCAGCAATACTGTGGACATGCTCGACAAAATTGATATGTTCGTAGATGTCATCAGTAAGAACGATAATCTCCGGATGACGCTCTAACACCTCGACTAAGGCTTTCAGTTCGTCGTAGCTGTAGATGCTTCCTGTAGGGTTGGAAGGAGAATTGAGCATTATCATACGGCTGCGCGGAGTTATGGCAGCTTCGAGCTGTGCAGCTGTTATTTTGAAATCCTGTTCGATACCGGCACGTACCGGAACAGCTATTCCCTCGGCTAACTTTACCATCTCGATATAGCTGACCCATGCCGGAACGGGGATTATAACTTCGTCACCCGGATTGATAGTAGCCAGAATCACATTACATAGTTCCTGCTTGGCACCGTTACCCACTACAATACAGTCAGGAGTGAAATGAAGACCGTTTTCACGCAGTAGCTTACCGCATATAGCCTGTCGCAGCGATAGATAACCTGCAACGGGACTATAATGTGAATAATTCTCCTCTACAGCTTTACAGGCCGCTTCCTTGATGAAGTCGGGAGTATTGAAATCAGGTTCACCCACTGACATGTTGATAACGTCGACGCCCTGCGCCTTAAGTTCGGCACTTTTCTGTGACATAGCCAGAGTGGCCGAAGGCGACAGAGTCGCCACACGTTGTGATATTCTGTTCATTATCTGTTGCCTGAGATTTATATCTTATATGCTTATGGCGCGAAGATAGCCAAAACTAATGACCCTACCAAACATTTTGTTAACTTTACGCACTGAAATACGTTATAGATTTAGAAACCTTAGTATTTCTAAGGAATTTATAATAAACGGTATCTGCCTGAACCTTGAAATCATAAAAAACCGAAATTATATGAATCTACTACGCAAGACCGGGCTGTGGTTTGCCGCAGCCGTACTGGCCCTGGCGGCCTCATGTACAAAGAACACTGACGACAGTGTCTCCGCACTGTTAGGTTCGGTGCCCTCATCGGCTACCTCGGTGACAGTAATCAATACTCCACGTCTGCTTGAAGACCTCGGCTGTAAAATGAAAGACGGGAAATTGCAGCGTAGTGAAGAGACTGAAAAGCTGCTGTCCCACCTTTATCGCGCTCCGGGTACAGGTTTTAAGACTCCTACTCTCCTCCTTGCCGACAGTACGGGTGTGAGTCATAGCTCCTGTGTGATGTTCAGCGATGCTTACGCCACATATTTGACCGGTCTGCTTGAAGATACTCAGGAGTTTACTAAATGGGTTGAATTTCATACCGGTCATTCGTTCACTGATAATTCCGGTGTGTACACATGCGGTCCCATAGCTTACAGAGGCACTCAGTACTGGATATGTCTTAGCCGTCCTGACAGTCCTATAGATATTACGGCCGTAAGTTCGTATTCTGCTCTTAATGCCGCTCAGAGTTTCGTTAGTACCGATGCTGCCGCTCAGCTGCAGAAAGGAGACCACGACGTACTCTATTGGGGCGACATGAACGGATTACTGAAACAGGCTTTCGGCAGCGGTGTCAAGGATATTGCTACTGCCCGTATTGCTATGGGAATGTTGTTTGAGGATGCCGCCTATGCCAGCGGCTCGCTTGACTGTGAGAAAGATATAATAAAAGCCACAGGTCTTCTGCTTAATTCGAAAGGAAATCCGTCGAAATATCTGTTGCCTGTACAGAAAATAGACCTTGCCACAGTGGAATCGGTAGATACACAGGCTCAGTTCCTGTTTGCTATGGGCTATCCTAAGGAGCTGACTTCAAAGATAGAACAGATTTCAAGCTCTTTAGGCGGTGCTTTACCTCCTAACATGGTGTCGATGCTCAAACCTGTCGACGGTACTATTGCATTGGCTATTGACAATCGTCAGGGTGTACAGGGACGCCTCAGCGGTGTTATTACTACCGACGGTAAACCTGCGAATACTTTGGCTGATTACATCTCGGATTTCACTAAATCCGCAGGTGGTAAAATAGATAAGGACGGTAAACTGCTACGTTTCGGCTGGGGTGATGCAAATGTAACCAATAACGCCGGCCAGTTAGAGAAGTCTATATTTACTCTGAAGGATGTCACTCCTAAGTTTAAAGACGCTTGTATAGCTTTTGTAGCCAGTGTACCTGCCAAACAGGCGCCTGAAGCCGGTACACCGGAAGCTGAGGATGCCTGTATCGTAGTGGCAGCGTATCCTTATTCCGGTGGTCTGGAATGGCGTGTAGGTGTCGAAGCCCCGGCCACACGTCCTAACATGACGGCTTACGTAATCGAAAATATGTTACCCTTCTGATAATTCTCATGACTTCAGTCATCATAAATAGTCACATAGGCAGCATCACCCTTGAGGCGATGCTGCCTGTGGTATTTAGTGCCGAACCTCCTGCTGAAAGCGGTGTATGGTTGTGTAAGGTCTGTTTTGAACGCGGACGTTTTTACCGTATCGAAGCTGCCAGTGGCGCCGGCAAATCGTCACTGTGCTCCTATATATATGGTACGCGAACGGACTATTCCGGACGTCTGCTTATAGGTGATACCGATGCCGCTGTGATAAAGCCTGAACAATGGCAGCAATTACGTCGTATGCACCTTGCCTACGTGCCGCAGGAACTCGGCCTGTTCGGGTCACTCACTGCTTTTGAGAATATCGAGCTTAAAAATCGTCTCACCGGTTATGCGGAACGCCGTCAGATAGAACACTGGCTTGAGCGACTTGGCATAGCTGACAGGGCTGACTGGCCGGCTGACCGCCTGTCTGTGGGACAGCGTCAGCGGGTGGCGCTGATACGTGCTCTGTGTCAGCCTTTCGACTTTCTGTTGCTTGATGAGCCTGTAAGCCATCTTGATTCGGTCAATAACCGACTTGCGGCCGAAATGATAGCTACTGAAGCCCGCCGTCAGGGTGCCGCCATAATTTCTACTTCTGTGGGTAATCCTCTTGTCCTTGAGGATGCTAAGATTCTCCGTCTTTAAGTATTAATATATCAATATTTAATCTTGCAATTGATAGCCATCGTGACTACATCACATATCCTTCTTCATCGGCTGCTACGTGCCAACCTTTCGCCATGGCGTATAGCCGGTTTCATAGTGTCGAATTTACTTGGTCTTGCTATAATCTGTGCCGGTGTTCAGATATATGCCGATCTGCGCGGACTGCTGCATAGTGAAGGCAACGTAATCGATACAGGCTACCTTGTGCTTAACAAACGTGTCACTGCCTCGACTATGCTCGGTGACAGCAGGAGCGATTTCACTGCCGATGAGATAGCGGATCTTAAAGCGCAGCCCTGGGTGCGTGGGGTAGGGCGCTTCAGTGCCAGCGGTTATGAAGTGCGTGCCGGTATAGAACAGGGCGGACGCGGTATGTCAACTATGCTGTTTTTTGAGTCGGTGCCGGATAGTTTTGTTGATGTAAGCGCCGCTGACTGGCATTACGAACCCGGCCAGCGTGAAGTACCTATAATAATAGCCAAAGACTATCTTACCCTCTATAATTTCGGTTTTGCCACCAGTGCCGGTCTGCCGCGTGTGTCGGAACAGGTAATGAGCGGTCTTCCTATAAGCCTGCGTCTTAGCGGCAATGACGGCCGACAGATGCAACTTACAGGACGTATCGTAGGCTATTCAGACCGTCTTAATACGGTGCTCGTGCCTGAAAGCTTTATGAACTGGAGCAACGAAATGCTTGCTCCCGGTGCTTCCGGACAACCGACACGACTTATAGTCGATGTCAGTAGCCCCGGTGATGTCGCTATAGCGCCGTATCTTGAGGCGCATGGTATGGAAGCGGCCGGAGATCAGAGTGGTTCCACAGCTAACTATCTATTAAAAATAGGTGCTGGCGTCGTAATAGGTATAGGAGTGGTCATTACGCTGCTTTCAGTATTTATTCTTATGTTGTCTATGTCGCTTCTTCTCGAAAAGAATCGTCCTACCATACACAGTTTGCTTCAATTAGGATATGGCTTCGGTGAAGTATCCGCTCCTTACCGCTTAGTAGTGATTATTGCAACAGCTATAAGTCTTATATGTGCTATAGGAGCTGTAGCATTGTTGCGTCACGCCTACCGTCCGGCACTTGAGGCGCTTGATACGCCTGGTGCTTCTATCTGGTGGAGTGTAGGCGCTGCAGTAATAGTCTCAGTCATTTCGCTCGGAATTAACCTTTGGTCAGTACGACGCCGTATATACGCTGCATGGCGCTGAATATACATTAATAGGCTTAAAAATGGCAAAAACACCGATAAAACGGAAAAAACAGATATTAAAAATGTTAATTTAGTTAATTAACACTGTTAACAGTTAAAAAATGTTTCACAAGGTGAAATAAAGTATCTATTTTTGCCTACGCCTTTGTCAAGGTAAACCATAAAAACTCATAACAAATTGAGAGATAACCCATAAATATAATACCGTCCCCGAGGTGCAGAGTCCTGACCGCATCCGCCGTAACACCTCGGCCTTATTTATATACCCAAGTAAAGAGAGACAACCAAAATACATGTATAACTAAACTCAATTCTTGCATGAAGAACGTATGTTTTCATCTGAATCGGAGGCTATGGGCGATGATGGCCATGCTGCTGTTGCTCACGCTTCCGGCCATAGCTCAGAAGATTACGGTAAACGGCACCGTAGTGGATGAGTATGGTGAACCCCTGATCGGAGCGACCGTGATGGAGAAAGGTACAAGCAACGGTACGGCTGCCGACTTTGACGGCAACTTTACCATCACTGTACCGGGTAACGCTACCCTCGTGGTGAGCTACGTAGGTTACGATCCTATGGAGGTGCCTGTTGACGGACGCACTGAAATCAGGATTGAAATGAAAGAAAACAGTACCATGTTGGCTGAAACTGTTGTAATCGGTTATGGTAGTGTTAAGAAGTCGGATGCTACTGGTTCTGTAGCCATTGTGAAACCTGACGAAGTAGAGGCCGGTCTTGCTACATCTGTACAGGACATGCTTGTAGGTCAGACTCCCGGTGTGGTAGTTACAACTGCCGGTGGTCCTCAGGGTGAAGCTAATATCCGTATTCGCGGTGGTGCTTCACTTTCGGCCAACAATGACCCTCTGATCGTACTTGACGGTGTGCCTTTGAGCAGCGATACTCCTCTTGGTATGGGTTCACCTCTGTCGATGATTGATCCTGAATCAATCGAATCAATGACTATTCTTAAAGACGCTTCAGCTACAGCTATCTACGGTAGCCGTGCATCGAACGGTGTGATTCTTATTACCTCTAAGAAAGGCCGTGCCGGTAAGCCTCGCGTAAGCTTTGCTGCTAACTTCTTTGTAGACTATGCACGTAAAAAGACTGAAGTGCTCGGTGCAGATGCTTTCCGTAATCTTGTGATTGACCGTTACGGTGCGGATTCTGCCGCTGCCGGTTATCTCGGCAATGTGAGCACTGACTGGCAGGACGAAATCTATCGCACGGTGTTCAGTTCAGACTACAGTCTTTCAGTAGCCGGTGCCTTAGGTATACTTCCTTATCGTATCAGCGCTTCATTTACCAATAATAAAGGTATTCTCAAAGGTTCGGACATGAACCGTACAACTTTCGGTTTTACTCTGACTCCGAAATTCTTTGATGATCATCTTTCGGTTACAGCTAATGCCAAAGGTTTCTATCTCCGCAATAACTGGGGTCAGACAGGTGCTATCGGTCAGGCAGTAAGCTACAACCCGACTATACCTATCCGTGACAATGTACCTATCGTAGGTGGTACTGCTGCTGAGTTCGGTTATCTGTTCAATGGTTACAACGAGCCTTATACTGTAGCCGGCGGTACAGCAAACCTTGAGAACAACGCTTCTTATAACCCGGTTGCAACTATCGAGCAGGCTAAGAGCAATTCTGAAGTATTCCGTTCGAACGGTAATCTGCAGCTTGATTATTCTTTCCATTTCCTTCCTGAACTGCACGCTAACCTTAACCTCGGTTATGACGTAACCAAGTCAAACGACTACAACACCGTTGAGGCTAACTCGCACATGGCATGGAAAGACCATAATAACTACGGTGGTGGCTACCGCAATAAGCAGTATGCTTTCCGCAGTAATACTCTTCTTGAGTTCTATCTCAATTATAAGAAAGAAATCGAGTCTGCCCAGTCAATGATTGACGCTACTGCCGGTTACACATGGTCGCGTGATGCTGCTAACGGCTGGAACTACGGTGCAAGCTCTAACTCAGGTAAAGCAACTACTATGGGTCTTCAGCCTGCTGCACAGACTCCCAACGGCTTTATCCTTAACTTCGATCCTGCTACAGAGAATCAGGTAAATAATCTGTTCCAGGCTGACAGCACTGACAAGGACGGTAACTACCATTGGAAAAATCACCTGCAGTTACTCTCGTTCTTCGGACGTATCAACTACACTTTCAAAGATCGTTATCTGTTTACTGCCACAGTCCGTGGTGATGCTACCTCGCGTTTCTCTAAAGACAACCGTTGGGGTGTATTCCCTGCTGTCGCTCTCGGCTGGCGTATTGACCAGGAAGGTTTCATGGAGCGTGCAAGCGGTTGGCTGAGCGACCTTAAGCTCCGTCTCGGTTGGGGTGAAACCGGTCAGCAGGCTGTAGGTTCTTACTATAACTATCTGGCTATGTACAATGTATCACAGCCCGGTTCATACTATACTAACGGTGCAGGCGGCTGGCTGATACCTTACTTCCCCGATGGTTACAATCCTGATCTGAAGTGGGAAACAACCACAACATGGAACGTCGGCCTTGATTATGGTTTCATGAACAACCGCATCTCCGGTAGCATCGAGTGGTATCTGCGTAACACACGCGACCTTCTTTCGACAGTGCCTGTTCCGGCCGGTTCTTCTACCGTTAACTTCCTTCCCCAGAACATCGGTGATATGCGTAACTATGGTATCGAGTTCAATATCTCGGCCAAGCCTATCGTAACTGATGACTTTGTATGGACACTCAGCTATAATATCGGCTGGAACCACAATGAAATCACCAATCTCGACGGTAACGAATTCGGTGTCGGCGGCGGTATCGGCGGTACAGGTGGTAACTGTATGATACACCGTGAGGGTTATCCTGCTTTCTCATTCAACCTTTATCAGCAGGTTTATGACGCTCAGGGCAATCCTGTGGAAGGCGCTTACGTTGACCAGAACGGTGACGGTGTGATAGATACTCACGACCTTGTTGTTCGCCACTCGAAAGATCCTAATGTGACAATGACCTTCGGTTCGAACTTCCGTTATAAGAAGTGGGACCTCGGCTTCTCACTGCGTGCTTCTCTTGGTAACTACGTTTACGCACAGGCTCTGCGCGGCGGTACAGCTCTTGACGGTGTATTCCGTAACAATCAGCTTTCTAACGTATTCGTTAACGACTTCTACTTCCAGGCTGACCAGTCGTTCTCTGACTATTGGCTGCGCAACGCTTCTTTCCTGCGCTGTGATAACATCACTTTGGGCTACACTTTCGACAATCTCATCAACGATAAGCTCAACCTGCGTATTTTCGCCGCTGTTCAGAACCCCTTCGTTATTACCAAGTACAAAGGTCTTGACCCGGAGGTATTCAGCGGTGTTGACGGCAATATCTACCCCCGTACCACTTCATGGTCACTGGGTATCGTAGCCAACTTCTAATCATTACATGATAGAAACGAAAAACCTTAAGACAATGAATCTCAAAAAATATTTAATGATTGGTGGTGCTGCTCTTACTCTCGGTCTGAGCTCATGCGTAGGCGACCTTGATTTGGAGCCTAACGATCCCAATCTTGTAAATCCTAACGATCCCGATTTTAAAGCCAACACTCTGGCTATCTGCTATTCGGGTATCGCTTGCAGCGGTATCTCAGGTCCCGGTAGCTCGTATGTAAGCGGTCTTGATGCCGGTACTTCGGCTTACTTGCGTATGATATTTACTCTTAATGAGTTTCCGACTGACGAAGTAGTATGGCTCTGGTCTGACTCCGGCGTACCCGAGATTACAGCCTGTACATGGGCAAGCAACAACGGTCTGCTTGAAGGTGCTTATTACCGTCTTGTAGGACACGTGGCTATATGTAACCAGTTCCTTGCCAATACAGCTGATGCTACAGACGCTGAGACAAGCGAAATGCGTGCTGAGGCACGTGTGCTCCGTGCATACTCATATTATAATATGCTTGACCTGTTCGGACAGTCTTCATTCATTACTGAAGAAGCTGCCGTTGGTGAGGAACCAGAGCAGATTTCACGTAAAGATCTTTATGACTGGCTTGAAGCTGAGTTACGTGACATTGTGGACAACAAACTTATCAGCGAAAATCCTGTATACGGCCGTGTAGGTCTTGATGGTGCTGAAGCTTTGTTAGCACGTCTCTATCTCAATGCTGAGGTATTCTCCGGAACAGGCGCATGGGATAAATGTAGCGAGCGTTGCGAGAATATTATCGCACGTCATCGTGGCAGCGGTTTCCAGGGTTCAGGTCTTGCTGAGCATTATCTCTATCTGTTCGCACGTGACAATAATGCTTATATGCCCGGTGGTTCGAATAAAGCCGAGAATGAAATTCTCTTCGGTATATCTTTCGACGACACTATGACACAGAGCTACGGCGGTCCGTCGTTCATCATAGCTGCTACTATATCTAATACTCACTATATGCCGCGACAGATATACGGTTGCTCCGGCGAATGGTCATGTATCCGTGGTATCAAGCAGATGGCCGAGAAATTCTATGGTCTTGACGGTGACGTCCGTGACGACCTGTGGCTGCGCGGCATAATGCCCGCAGGCCAGAATGCCGATGGTAGCTGGGAGGCTGAGGATTATAGCGATGAATTCAAAGGCTTCAACGAAATTTCATGGGCTACCGCAGGTGGTAACGCTATTGTTAAGTTTACCGGTCGTACCCGTAACGCTGCTGCCGATGGTGGCTGGGACATGACAATGGGTTCAGACGGCAACTGGGTATGCAACTTCCCCGCTACCACATTTGCTTCTACTGACCAGCCTATTATACGTCTGGCTGATGTATATCTGATGTACACTGAGTGTTATGTCAACGGTGGTGTCGGTGAACGTCAGAAGGCTCTTGATTATATCAACGTTGTACGCGCCCGCGCCGGAGCTCCTGCCTATGGTGCTACTGACCTGACTCGTAAGGGTATAATGGACGAGCGTTCACGTGAGCTTTATCTTGAGAGTGTACGCCGCAGTGACCTTGTGCGCAACGGTATGTTCGTAGGTCCGACACAGACAGTATGGCAGTGCAAGGGTAGTCTCGAGAACCTCGAGGGTACACGTATTGCCGCTCACTATGCTCTTTATCCTATCCCGGCAGCTGTGCTGGCAGCTCAGCCTGACTTCAAGCAGAATCCGGGTTATTAATCATTCCTATTTTCCTGAGCTATGCCGTATAGTCTGTACGGCATAGCCACAGGAAAAGTAGCTTCAAACTAACAATCAACCAAAAGACTGATGAAAAAGATATTTCATATATTTGCCATCGCCGCTGTGTCTCTCGGTTTTGCAAGCTGTGACGAGGCATGGGATGACAATCCGGTGCTTAAGACGCATGATGGGGTCATTACGACCTCATTCCTCAATGAGCCGGTGATGCAGGACCAGAGCATTATGCTTACCCAGGCTAATGGTTCAGGTAATTTCCATCTGACCTGCTCACAGCCTGACTTTGGCTATGCTGCTATCGCTACTTATAAAGTACAGGTATCGCTGAGCCCGGAATTTACCGACTATCGTGAGATTACACAGGCTTTCTATGACTGTGCTCAGATTAATCCTGTCAACAGTGATATGGCTGCTGCTCTCGAATATCTGGCCGGAGTACAGACTGAGGCTGATCTGCCCCTGCCTTACCAGCCTCTCTATATCCGTCTGCGTTCTTTCGTAGCTCAGGATGAGGAGCATACTCAGTATCTCTCTAATGTAGTTAAGTTTAATAGCGTTTCGGCTGATTATCTGGCTATCTGGGTTTCAGACGTACCTGTTGATATTTATCTGCGCGGTGGTATGAACGGTTGGGGTTCAGAGCCTGCATGGCGTTTCGTTACCGGTCCGGAAGAAGATACATGGGTAATTAAGAATGTTACAATCCCTGCCGGTACCGAATTTAAGGTAGCTGATCCTAACTGGGGCGAGATGAACTATGGTAGTGCTGATAAAGCCGCTCCTAACGAGAAGATAACTCTGGAATATAACGGTAGTAATATTGTTATGGAGGAAGACTTCAGTGGTCTTGTACAGCTCAGCCTCGAACAGGGTGTTTACTACCTGACATTTGATGCTTCAAAATAGAACTAATCAATCTTTCCGGTAGGACCTTCTGGTTTTAATAAGGTCCTCCGGGAAGAATAAAAAGCAAACAACGACACAATGAAAAAATACAGCATACTTTTTCTGGGTGCTCTCGGTCTGCTGGCAACCTCATGCGATGATAACCACATCGAGCCTGCTAAACCGCAACAGAATCCCCAGGAGGAAATTCTGAAGGTAGGCAATATCACTTCGGAGACCGCTGGAGTTCTGGCGTCCGGGTCACTGACACTGGGTCAGTATCCTAACTTCGGAGACATGATACCCGTCATGAAGCTGGTTTCTGCTGAGAATATGCCGGTTGGTGGTGAGGTGCTTTATCATGTTGAGATTTCTAATACTCCCACTTATGATGTAAAAGCTACTCTTACCGCTACTCCGGGTAGTGACGAGCTTTACTATGCTGATGCATACGAGTGGAATAATGCTCATGTGGCTATCTTCGGTGAGAGCCAGCGTGAACGTACAGTTTACTATCGCGTTGCTACTTTCGTAGAACTTGACGGTAGCGATTACCGCTATGATGCTCCCAACTACACCGCACAGGGTCAGCTCAAAGAGACTTGCATCGATACCGGCGTTATTGTCGAGCTGTTTACTCCCGGTGAAGCTAATGGTAACAGTGTAGCTGCCAGCCAGCCTCTTGCCGGATGGGACCAGACCAATTTCCAGGGCTATGCTCATCTGAACGGCACATTCACACTTGTAAATTCTCTGACAAGCGGCAAGAGCTACGGTATGGGTGCTGAGGAAGGAACTTTGCAGGAGGACGGTGCTGCTATCCCTGTACCGGGTGATAACGGTCTCTACTGGGTTGAAGTCAATCTGAACGATATGACCTATAAGCTGACTCAGATTTCGACTATCGGTATGGTAGGTGGCTTCAATGACTGGAATGTGGCCGAAGCAGTTGCTCTGACTCCTTCAACTGATTTCCTTACATGGACTGTCACTGTTAAGGATATGGCTGCCTGTGAGTGGAAATTCTGTGCCAACAACGACTGGGCTATCAGCCTCGGCACCTCTCTCGGTAATCTGACTCAGGGCGGCAACAACCTGCAGCTCGCTCAGAGCGGCACTTATGAAGTAGTTCTGCATCTGAATGATGTTCCCTACACTGCCACTATGACTAAGCAGTAAGATACAATCTCTACTCTATAAGGATACAATCTTTACTCTATTTTGACATTGGGCCAGACTCCATGGGAGTCTGGCCCAATGTCATTCTGTTTTGTTGAGTTACCACCCCCTTTGGGGGTGATGAGAAAGTCAGCCATGAAGTCATCTTATTTCAGCTACATGTTTTCATGATTGGAGTTGTAAGTGTGAGTGAGAGTTTGTAACTTTGTCAGCTTAGTATATAATTAGATTAATTAGTATATAATTAGATTAAGAAGCGTGATTATGGGTTATCTGAACAGTGCGATTCCGCTGTATAGCTATGTGCCGACATGGCTGGCTGAATGTATGGCTAAATCCGGCGGAGAGCAGCTTTTTCCTTACGGGCTTGCGCGAGGCTGCGAAGGAAATTATGGGGCATCAGGGAGAATAAGTTATGATGAACATCCGGGGGCGCGGCTGTTGTTACCGATAGGAAAAGAAAGAAAGGTGTCAGCGACTCCTGAGGAGCACTTATGGCTTATGCTTAGCGACCAGGCGGAAAGGCTTGATGAGGAGCGTCCGGCATATTGGAAAGATACGGTTCATTCGATGCTACGACGTGCTACATGGCATGATTATCGCAAAAGGTCTATGTATATGATAACCCTTACACGACATACCGACTGGCATAGACCTTTTTCAGCTGTAGCAGGAAATCCGACGGTACTTTACGGTTCGGAAGCTGTACATATTAAATTGTATCCGCCAGGTGAAATAATCATTGAAGAGCTGCGTAACATGTTGCTTAATTTCCCCGAAATACAACTTATCAAAAGTGTGGTAATGCCTGATCATCTGCATATAGAGTTATTTGTGCGTCAGGACACCGATTATCATCTTGGGAGGGCTATCAATTTCTTTAAGGGAAACTGTACTAAAAGTATGCGTAAAGCTGACGCTGCTTTTGCTGCCTCAGAGTATAGCTTCTTTTCAAAAGGTTATCATGACCGTATCGTTACCGGCGAAGGTCAGGCAGCGCGTATCAGCCGTTATATTGAAGATAACCCGCGTCGTTGGGCTGTTAGACAGGCTAACCGTGATTTCTTCACTAAGCGGCATATTATATCATCGGAAGGAAGACACTTTTGTGCTTACGGAAATATTCATCTATTGCGTCACCCCGACCGTAAGGCAGTGAAGGTAAGTCGGAGGCATAGTCCGGAAGAGCGACATAGGCTTGCAACTCACTGGTATGAGACAGCACGAAGCGGAGGAGTAATTATTTCGCCATTTATTCATCGTGAAGAGAAACGTCTGCGCCGTGATCTTATGGCTATAGGAGCTAAGGTTATTCATCTTCAGACAGAACCCTTCGGAGAGCGTTTCAAGCCAATGGGAGCTGTCTTCGATCTCTGTGCCGAAGGAAAAGTACTGATACTGGCTCCTACAGCTTTAAATACTGGCTGCGGTGATGATTTGCGCAAGGTAGCCTGCAATTTGAACGATGTGGCAGTGCAGCTTGCTGGTTATGATAAAGCGCAGTGGACTCTGAAGCGAAAATGGTAATAAAAGCCTTTACCTGAATTTGTACTTTAAAGTCTCAACGATACTAAATATGAGAGTACTATTTAAAAAGACCGCCAATATATTTTTCTTTCTGACAGTACTGCTGTCCGTATCCTTCAGTAGTTATGCTGAAAGGAATTTCAACTTTATCATGTATGGCGGAGCAAATAACTTCTGGAGTAATACCCTGTTTCAGTTTCCGGCATCTCTTATCAGTAATATCACGACTCTGTTAGTCAATGACGAACAGTATCTCGGAGGTTCTTACCGATATGAAATATTTAATGTGAAAGAAGCAGGCAATAAGATTCCCATGTATAAAGGGAGGTTTTTCGGCTTCAGAGCTAAAGATCTTTTCAGCGATATTCAGTATGGCCTTAAATTCGGCTGGGCACCTGAGTATTCACCGGTTGGTCTGTATGTATCGTGTTCCTATCAGTTCCGTAGATTTGAAGCGGAATTTGCCGCTACCGGCCCGCAGACCTACAAACTGAACAGTGTCCGTCCCGGCGCGGGCATCCGCATCATCCCCTTGGTAAGCCGTATAGAAGATGATGGCTGGAGCCCGCTTATAGAAGCTGGTATCGGTTACAATTATTATTTCAATGTTAAAGGAGCATACAATAACAGCAAAAAGCAGTTCAGAAACGGTCTAATATCAACCTTCGGCATCGGTGTCAGAGATGCTCATATCTCACTTACCGGTGGTGTTGAGATAGACCACAGTAACCTCTTCGATAGAACCTTTACTCCTGACAGCGGTATCACCTTCCCATACGCCGATGTAAAGACGAGTCGTATTACTGTTTTCATTTCATTTACACATGAATTTCATTGATATGCTCCGATACAGGGTCAGCGGCGAATTACCTTGGTAGTTCCGAGGCTGAGACCATTCTTTTCGACATGCAGTAGGTAGATGCCTGTAGATACTTCAGGATAGATTTTCAAAATCTGACCTGCGGTAGCTGTAAAGTTATTAGCCAATACCCTTCGTCCGTCATCGGTGAATAACGATACAGTGATATGACCATCTGCAGGCGCTATGACACCGATTTCTGACTCAAAGAATGTCGGAGCTACCAATATCTTTTCAGGTGTCTGATTTACAGCCTCTACTTTGTTCTGACTGAAGCGTAAAAGCAAATCTCGATAGTCATATCCATATTCATTGGCTATGGTAAGCCGTACAGGATACAGATCAGTATCTGAGATTGTACCGGAGTAGGACAGACGTACAGAACCTTCGGCAGGGTCATTTGTACTCTCGATAATCCTTGCGTCGGGAGCAGTCCATGAAACAACAGGGCTGAGGTCGAATGTATTTCCCTTTACAAAGGGGCAGCCTGTACAGTATTCAGGCTGACGCCACATCAGAGTACCTTGACCTTCCACATCAGTATCTTTATAAGTGTGCATACCGGCCTTGAACGTTCCTGTGCCGAGATTGGTAAACAATCCATCGTCATCAGCTTCGCCTTCAAAGTCAAAATATCCGATTAGATCTGTAGGCAGTTCTTCAGTATTGATGTCACTCATGGCGTTTGCAATATTCTCCTCAGTCAGTGCTTTCTCCCAGACCATAAGGTTATCAGCATTGCCGCGTACCGAACCTGTCTTATGCAAATAGCCGCCAATAGCCACTACATTCTCCGGGCTCCATTCCCATACAGGCCAGACGAACTTAACCTCGCCTTTCTTCTCTGTATCACCGAGACTCCACGAGGTGATAGGTTGTTGTTCACCGTTGATAAATAGAGCAGGTTTTACAGCGCCGGCTTCGTTAAATTCAAAGCTATATGCAATATGATACCATGCTCCGGGAGTCAGTTTCATACTGTCGAAACGATACGAGGCGTTTTTACCCGAGGCCATACGTATGGTAAATTCATCACTGTGTCCGTCTTCAGTAAGAGTGTGCCAGAACCATCCCCAGTGATTGACTGCCCATGGATCACCTTTATGGCGTATATTGAGTAGATGTACTGCCTTATGACTGAAACTCTCCGGCTTAAACCAGAAACTCACACTAAACGATTTTCTCGGAGTTATATCTGTATCTTTGAAACGGAAACCGAGGCCGTCATTACCGATACGGACACCGCGTGACATAATGGCATTTCCCGGTTCGGATGTGTAGACAAGTTCAGGTTCGTTAGTGTCGGTTATATATGTCACGGGTAGATCTGTGTCACCGGTATCTTCCGTAGCAGTAGCATGAGGTACATACAGTGAAGTGATGACCGGCACATTGCCTGTATCTTCACCGGTAATCTGGATATAACCCTTTAGTAAACGTGTGGTTTCGGTACGGTTTTCTCCATCTTTTTCCATACCTTTTACAGTCAGGTTATAAATACCTGTGGTAGCGAGTCCTTCAGCTACTGTAATCGATTTTGACGCTGAGGCTTCAGCAACAATCTGTCCGTCAGAGGTGGTTATTGTCCAGTCTGCTACTTCGTGAGCAGCATCAGCATAACCTATTGTAAAGCTTTCGCCAGGTTTAAGTATAGGCTTCGAGATAAGAATTTCGTCTGAAATTTCGTAATGATTATCGGTAGACTGCCATTCACCCCAGCTTATATCGCTTTCCGTGATGTGGTCAAGTGCAAGAGCACTTACGCCAAAACGCACATCGCTGCCGGCTGTACCGGTATAAGGAGACGAAAACATCAGACCTGCCCATGAGGTAGTCATGCCCATAAGCACGGGCTCACACTCTTTCTGCTGATAATAGAGTTTGAAGAGTGATGTATTGACATCTATATTGTAACAGACATCATCTCCTTTATCGTTGGGCATACTGAATATTATCTTACCGTCAACTCCGTCATGGCGGGCAGAGAGTAACTGTGTGCTTTCTACAATCGGAGCATCAACCGCCGTTTTGAGGGCTTTAGGGCGTTTGATTGAGAATTCACCTAAACGTAGGTCGAGATTATCAGCGTCGCTGAAATGTAATGCTATCATAGCAATTTCACTGCCGTCAGTAATGCTGAGGTCGTTACCGACAATAAATTTCTTCTCAATCCATTGGCCCGGTACAAGAGTGGCATCGTTACTCATTACTTGTAGCGTGTTCTCAGCTATAGGCTGTTCCTCATTACCTTTAAGCGACATGGCAAGACAGGCATTAGCCGAACCATTGAGTAATTTATAGCGGAAAGTGATTTCATCACCCTGTTCAAGTGAAAATTCAGTTTTAAACAGGTGTAAATATTCTTCAGGTGATGAGCCGTACACACGCACAGTTGAACCGCCCATCCAAGCGTCATCCCAAACAAATTCGGCTTTCAGACCGTCAGCAAGTATATCAGTTGTTTCACGACCGAGAAACCGTGAAGAAAACCACCACATCCATGTGGGCAGATAATCCTGCATGGAAATATTATACCACTCAGAATTATGGCTGCGTACACCGTGATAGTTGAAGAAGCGACCGTTACCGAGATTGAAGTAAGTTATAAAGGGTTCATCGGAAAGATTCCATCTGAGAGCAGAACGGGCGGACATCATTTTCGACATACCGAAAAATTCGTCGTTCTCTGCCGAATATATCAATGAATTAACAGTAGGATGCCAGGCGATAGGATTATGAGAACTGTTTGTGAACCAGTTTAGCATACGGTTGAGGTAGGTACGCTGATGTTGCTCTGGCGAAGAACCCTGTTCGGCACGACTCTCAAAGAACATGTTTTCGGAATGTGCACCCCACAGACCTATCGACACCGGATACTGTTCGAGAAGTGTCCATATCTCATTGTTTCCGTTATGTGGTTCGCGACCCTGCATATTGATACCGCAATAGACATCGAGAGGTGTACGACCGTATTGTTCAGCATTCCGGACTATCTTGGATAGAATTTGTTCGAAATTCCAGTTATAGTTTAGAAACAACGATGTGCGTATATTATCACCGTAACCCCAAATATCTTTATTATGGCTGTCAAGACCCCGGTCAAAAGTGATGAGTCCATCCTTATTGGTGCCGTCATACCAGATGAATTCGGTAAGCGGATTACGACCGTTCTCCTTCATAAGACGTACCGTATTCTCATGCAATTCACATAGTGAGTTAACCAGCGAAGAAGTAGTATTAAATTCGGAATTATAACCGATACCATCGACTCCATAATAGAGCAGATAATCGGCTAATTTCTCTGCACCGACATCTGTCAGCTGAGTCAGTGCATCTTTCCATTCTGACGACAGCCTGCCGTATGGTACCGACGCCACCACACTGACCGGTACCCCATTCTTATGCGCCACATCGGCAAAACCTCCCGGCATACGCACTAATGGAGTAGACCAGTTGCCATAATGCGTGATATATGACCACATCGGGAACACTTCACTGTCAAACACTCCGTCAGGCAGAGCATTAAACATTTCATTATTGACAGGCACCCAGAAAATAAGCTTTTTATCCGTAGTTTCATCAAGCTCCGGATTAACCTGTGTCGCTGCATTGCGGAAACGCTCATGCGGCCTCACCCGCGAAATAAAGAAATTGTCATCATCGGTCCACTTCTGCCCCTTCTCCCACTCCTTAAGGGCAGCCGGAAAATCAGACCCACACACACCTTTCTCCACATACCCGCTACGGATATGCTGCGCCGCCACCGTCAGCGGCACGCCTGCCAACAGCAGACAAAATATTTTAGTATGTTTCATAATGTAGGAATTCTCTTCTTTATAAAGATACTGAAATTTTTGGTAGACTACAGAAAATCAGCTCTTCCTCAAGGCACTGCCATTCTTCACACCATTTACCAGAAGCCTTTAAATCCGTTTTTATCCTTTTATACTGGTTATCTGCAAGGAGGGCAGTTGATTTAGTAGCCGAGTATTCCGATTTTCTTCCACAGTCAGCCATTAAAGATTTTAGACGTTCCAAACCGATTTTAGTATTATAGTCATAAAGATGACCTATATCTCTTAATGTTTTCTGAATATACATCTGACACTTATATCTGATAGCTCTTAACTGTAGGGGATTGTTCAGATCATACGCTTCAAGGGTATTTATAGCTTTTTTGTTTTCCTTACCACGTGGAATCAGTCTGCCATTTTCTATGTAAAAGTAATCTTTAGGATTATCGTATATAGGATTGACTAAAGGTTTGTAGTTTGGGTCAAGATCACGTTTTTTCGTATTGCATAAGTTAAGAATAGGCAGCAGATTGCCCCATTCCACTACTTTTTCGGGATAAAGGCTTTTAGGATAAAAATGTTCAACTTCCATATATTTACCTTCTTCGCCAAGTTTAACTTCCGAAAAAGCGCATTTACCGTAGCTCATATCCATAAGTATAGCCTTTATCTGCGGATGATTCCATACACGGCTTGTTTTATCGGCTAAAAACCTATCAGTCAGTATATGTTTCTGTTCAGAAGTAAGAAAAGCAGGGCATGTTGGCAAAGTTAACTTAATCATGAGTTTGAAGCTGTTAGCTGGTTTATGTCCATGTCGAGTAGATCAGTCTCCAAGCTATCAGGGTGGAGCATGGCTTTAAGTTTGCGGTAACAGCTAAGGCCTTCGATAACATTATTATTATTCATAGCTGTTTCAAACTTTTCGCGTAATTCTTTGTATTCATCAGCTCTCGTATCAGGTGAGAGACACATCAGTTCGTGTAAAATCTCTTCTACTGTCCAGCCTTGAAAGGTTTGGGCCGGATATTCGGTTACTTTTGTTTTACCAGCCTCGTTAGTAAGTAAAAACAGGTTCATGCTTGACACTGACTGAATTACCAGCGGAGAATGTGTGCTGACAATTATTTGGGTGGCCGGAAAGAGACGGCACAGATCACGCAGCACATGACGCTGCCAGTGAGGGTGAAGATGTAGGTCTATTTCGTCTATCACAAGAATTGCCGGCTCATGCAACGGATTGTCTGAGTCAGGATAGCGGTCAAACATTTTCTTGATAAAATCAAATATCCAAGCCATCATGCATTGATAACCGTAACCTAACTCCTGATAACGTAGTTTGCCGTATCCCGTCTCAAAGAGTATTGAAGTATGCAGGTGTTCATCCACATACACGCTATAGTCTTTTACACCGGGCAGTATGTCGGAATCACACAGTATCTTTTTTATCTGCCGTATTCTATTATGAGCTTTTTGTCCTTGTGTCTCGTCTTTACTGGCCATATCTAACTGTAATAGCCATTCTTCAAAATTAAGCAAAGGCTTATTATTAAAAAACAGTGTATCAGTTGTTGAATCAGAACCGAGGTGCCTTTGTGTATCAGCAAAACGATTCACACCGTATCCGTAAATAACAGCTTCGTCAAGAGCAGGGGTATCATATTCTACAAAATTGCAGTTCTGTGCATAACCTATGCGATAAGGCCTTATCACTGCTACATTATTGGCTTGTGATATAGACGCCAACTGTTTAAATTTATGTTCATTAATTTTATGTATGTCATCATCAGATATTACAAATCGTGAATAAACTGAATATTCATCTGCCTTGTGACGTTCAATTACTTTAGGTCGGTAACAGATTTGTCGGATTGTTTCTTTATTATTATCAGCATCACTAATAGCAAGTTCCGAACTAAAATTAAAATCATAAATTACGGCAGCACCAGTATTTGAGGCGTATGACTTAACGTCTTTTATCTCGACTCGTTCCGGTTGAAGATTCGCAATGACTTTAAGCAGATTTGTCTTGCCGGTACCATTATCACCCAGAAAGACTGTACATTGTGGTAAGATAAAATAATCTTGATTATCCTTTTCGGCATGAGCTATATTGAATATATTGTTTCCGGCAAATGATTTAAATCCATTCACTTCTAAAAGCTGTATATATACTGCCATAGATTCATATTTTAATTAAAAATTGCTGTAAAGATACAAATAAAAATATGGAAAAATCACCTGTCTCAGTGAAATTTCCATATTTTTACTTGTATCTAATATAAGACTTAGGGTGATTTAGTATGAAAATCACATTTATCGAA
>CAMWVA010000033.1 GCA_947177575.1 uncultured Porphyromonadaceae bacterium
CTATTTATGAAACTTCAGCATGAAATTTTCCCAATACGTTTTAGAGGAAAATTAGCAATAAATTCCTATCTAATGAAACATGCTATTCAATTCTATAAAAATTATTATCAGAGTTCGGATTGATATAGATATATAAATACCCGTCTCCCCAATTAATGAAAAATCATCAGTCGGGGAGACGGGTATTTAAGTTATTTCATAAGTTTATATAGTTACAAATGAGGGTAGGCAACTATATGTCTTAGGGGAAGGTCAGGGGCGGGCGAGGATGAGGGCGGAGTAGGGAGCGAGGGTCAATTTGCCGCCTGTGGTTGCACCGAGGGAGCCATCGGGGGCTATGCGGCCATCCTGCGCTACGATAAGCCAGTTGCCTTTCTTGATGTCTACGGTCTGGGGTTCGGAAGCACCGTTGAAGACTACTTTGATTTCCTTCCATTCGTCGCCGTTAGCATGGTCACGAAGCGAATAGGAGATGAGGTTGGGAGTCTTCTTAGAGTCGATTTTGTCGAAGACGAGGTGTTTGGCTATATCCTGTGCCGAAGTCATACGGAAGGCAGGATGAGCTTTGCGCAGAGCTATAAGACCTTTGTAGTATTCGAACTGGTCGTTGTAGCGGGCTTTGTTGCTCCAGTCAATAGCGTTGATTGAGTCAGGACTCTTATAGGAATTATGTACCCCTTTCTTATCACGCCATACCTCTTCGCCAGCGAAAATGAAGGGTGTACCCTGCGAAGTCATAACGATGGTCTGTGCGAGTTTGGCAGCCGCTAACTGGTTTGCTTCAGGTTCGCCAGCCATTGAACGTTTCAGTTTGTCGGTGAGGGTAAGGTCATCGTGACATGATACGTAGTTGACTATCATTTCGGGCGATTGGGCGTATGCGAATTTGGAATTGTTACCTTTACTGAAGTCTACCTGAGGATGATCTGTAGCAGCTACAATACCTATCTTGACAGTCTCTTCCAGACCCGGTTTGCCGGTAGCGAAGCCACGGTCAGCAGCGTCAGTATAATGTCCTTTGACAGCATCACGAAGGTCGTCTGAGAAGACGGCTATATCGGTCATCTTCGAAACATTCTCCTTGAGAGCACGGCGGTCAACGGCAAGGGGGGAGTCGCCTGCTGTCCAACCTTCGCCGTAAACGAATATATCGGGACGTATGGTTTTGAGTTCGGCAGCTACCTCGTTCATAGTGTCTATGTCGTGTATAGCCATAAGGTCAAAACGAAAACCGTCGATATGGTATTCATCAGCCCAGTATTTGACTGAATTTACGATATAGTCGCGCATCTGCTGACGGTCTGAAGCTGTTTCGTTGCCACAGCCGGAAGCGTCGGAATAACGGCCATCATCCCAGTGGCGATGATAATAACCCGGAGCGGTAAGTTCGAAGTTTGACTCATCGTTCTGAGCTGTGTGGTTATAAACTACATCCATTATCACACCGATGCCGGCATCGTGGAGGGCTTTAACCATCTGCTTCATCTCACGCACTCGTGAAGAAGGATCAGAAGGATTGGTGGAGTAAGAACCTTCGGGAGCATTATAGTTAAGCGGGTCGTAACCCCAGTTATAGGTATTGTCCTGAAGATTCATTTCATCGACTGAGTTATAGTCGTATGAAGGAAGAATATGAACATGTGTGACACCGAGTTCTTTGAGGTGGTCGATACCTGTGGCCAGACCTTCGGGGGAAGTGGTACCTGATTCGGTGAGAGCGAGGAATTTACCTTTGTTAGCTATACCCGATGAAGGATGCATCGACATGTCACGGTGGTGCATTTCGTAGATTATGACATCAGAGAAATTTTCTACCTTCGGACCACGGTCTGCATTCCAGCCGGCAGGGTCGGTATTAGCAAAATCTATAATAGCAGCACGTTCGCCGTTGACACCTACAGCTTTTGCCCATACACCGGGAGTTTCGTCGAGCCAACGTCCGTCGTGTTTGACTTGAAATGTGTAGAATTTACCATATAACTGTCCCGGAAGCGAGGCAGTCCATGTGCCGTTAGCTCTATCGGCAGTCATATCTATGGTTTGTTCAGGTTTGCCGGTGTGTCCGTCAGCATATATATTAAGGCGTACAGCCTGAGCCTTCGGACTCCAAAGGCGGAAACTTGTAGCAGCCGGTGATACCGACAGTTCGAGATCAGAACCGTTGTAAGTAGGATAATCATTAAACTGAGCATCGAATGTGCTCTGGGCTTTAGCCGTCATGAGATTTCCGGCAAGAAGCATAGCTGCTGCAAGGCAGCCTGTGAGGTGTTGGGTTTTCATCCTTCAGTAAGAATTGTCTGTTAGTTAATGAGCCATCGCCGCCGTATATAGAGGCGGATAGAGAAATGAATTTTGGGTATACAAATATAAAATAATTAGCCGAGCTATATATCAGCTAAAGAGAAAACGCTTTATTATAATATGTTATTGTAAGGATAAATATTAAAAATTGTAAAACTTTGCTTAGACTTTTTTAGAGCGGTGTAGATAATTATAGTAACTTGTGAAATTATTGATAATGGGCTGTTTCGTGATTGTAATAGCTAAAAAGAGTTAAATAGTTAAAAAGTTTTTGATTTTAGGTAGGGTAATAATGAGAAAAAAGATATATATTTGCAGTCGATAATAAGACTGCGGTCGAAGTGTTCTGTCATAATGTCAGTTTTTGGAGTCTTTTAAATTTGGGTGCTCTTAGATTGGCTGTCAGAAAAACATGAAAATTTCTTAAAATGTCTTCGTGCAGTCTATCCGCATATTGTATTATTCGTTTAATCGACTATGATGGCATAGTCGGTAATTACCATAGAAAAACTAGTACTTTTCAACCATACACTAATAATTTATGAATCACCAACGATTAGTTCTCCTTGCAGCAGGTGGAGCAATGGTATTCGGAGCAATGGCAGCCGATGTACCGACCTTTTACCTGCCCGGAGGAGACGGCAAGCTTCTTATTGAGGCTATGTCAGACAACGGTAAGTGGCTCCTTGCCGAGACTAAGGGTAAGGAAGAAGGCGATATAAATACCGCCGGCGGCACACTTATTAACTTTGAGACTAAAGAGGAGATTGCCATTACTCACGAACTCGGTTGGGCCGGAGTGGCTGATGTTACCGATGATGGTAATATAGTAGTGGGCGAGCTTTTAGGTCAGGCTGCTTATTATAATGTGCCACGTGGAGAATGGGTTTATCTTGAGCAGCCGCAAGGTGCTACAGGTGGTCGTGTACTAAGTGTGACCCCTGACGGCAAACGTGCATGCGGTTATACACAGCCTTCTCCCACTGAGGCAGCCCCTTCTTCTTTTGTTTATGAGAGTGCTGTGTGGGATTTAAATACCGGCAAACTTATTGATACTTCTGCGGCCATACGTATTGACCTTAGCGGTGAGGATCAAATAGCCAGTAAATTCTCGTGTATAACCCCTGACGGTCGCTATGTAGTAGGTGAGAACGGCTGGTTCTATGCTTCATCTCTCTATGGTCCTGAGGGCCTGGTATTTATCTATGATATAGAAGAGAAGACCAATACATGTTTAGGTTTTGATTATGTAAATGGTGAGTTTATAACACAGAATAATAAACTTGCCAACCTTTCCGAGCCTAAGCTGAGTACCAATGGCCGATGGCTTACCGGTTTCGCTTATATTGTTGAATCAGAGACAGAATTTAATACTCCGTTCCGTTACGATCTTACCAATGGTGAGCTGGAGATATATTATAACGGTATGGAGGATTCCGATATAGGTGGTTATGCTGTGCTTAATGACGGTACTGTACTTGGTGCTACTCCGGCAGTCAGCCCCTATAGATTTGCTAAGGTGCGTCATAACGGTTACTGGTATGATATGGAATCATTGCTGGAACAAGTATATGATATTAATATAGAGGCAGCTACCGGTTTTGCACGTACAGGTGCAACATTATCCTGCAACGGTGACGGTAGTGTAGGTGCCTATATAGTATCGACTACTGAGAATTATGTAATGACATTGCCTGAGCCAATTTCAGAACTCTGCGAGCGTGTAGACTTACTCGGTAACTGGTCTGTGCTTCCGGCTGACGGCAGTGTGTTTAGCACACTCAGTATGATTACTCTTACCTTTGACCGTTCTATAGGTCTACGTGGTGCAGGACGTAATGTGCATCTGCTCGATGAAGAAGGCAACTCAATAGCTACTGCTACCAATGCTAATGTTGACGGTTCCCGTCTGACTATCACTTTCCGTAGCACACAGCTTGCCGAGGGTAAAAAGTACACAGTGCGGATACCTGCCGGTTTTGTAAGTCTGCCTAACGACAGTCAGATGCTCTCAAAGGAAATCAATATCACTTATACAGGCCGTCGTGACGGTGCTATACAGGTGACTGAGATATATCCGGCTGATGGTTCTTATCTTGCCCGTCTTGATGTGACCACCGATCCGATCCTTGTGAACTTCGATGCACAGGTATCACTTGCCGATGGTGCGTATGCAAGTCTGTATCGTAATGATGAAGCTGAACCTTTCTGTTCTATGGGTATCCTTTATGGACAGAATCAGATACTTGTTTATCCTGTAATCGCTCAGAACTTGTTCCTTGACTCTGATTATCGTGTTGTTATACCTCAGGGTACTGTAACAGACCTCTCAGGTGCAGGTGCAAATGATGAAATCGTTATTACCTATCATGGTACATATCAGCGTAATCCAATCGACGACGGGCCCAATATCTTCTTCAGTTCATGTGACAACTATGATGACTTCATGTTCTATGAAGGTGATAATTTAGTACCTGCGTCAACGCCTGCAAGCTGGGGCTTTACACAGTCTACTACTCCTTGGTTTATAGTAAGAGGTAGCGAGCAGTCTACTGATATGGCTCTTGCCGCTCACTCGATGTACACTCCTGCCGGTACCGCTAACGACTGGATGGTGACTCCACAGCTCTATATACCTGATGCTAACTGCTTCCTGAGCTTTGATGCCCAGTCGTATTTGCGCGGTAAGGAAGACCGTCTTACAGTATATGCTTACGTTTCGGATAATGTCTATAATACTCTTACCACTCCTATTATAGATGAGATGCGTGCTAAGGGCGATCTGATTGTTGACAAGATACTTAGCCCAGGTGAAAGTGAAGAGGCTCTCGAGGGTGACTGGGAAGCTGTCAAGGTATCTCTTGAGAAATATGCCGGTCAGAATATCTATATAGCTTTTGCTAATGAGAACACGAACCAGAGTGCCATATTCATAGATAACGTGACTGTGAAGCAGGATACTAAGTTCGGAGTTCTGTTAGATGTTCCCAATTATGTTGACAGTCTTGACGAGATAGATGTTAAGGTGACTGTAATTGGTACCTCTGATACCGATGTATTTGACAGTCTTGAAGCTAAGCTTCTTGATGCCAACGGTGAGACAGTATCTACTCAGACTATGACAGGTATTGACCTCGGTAAGGATAAGCGTGTTGAGTTTACTTTCGATAAGGCTCTGCCGTTACAGCATGGTGTTGAGAACAAGTATTCGGTTGAGTTCGTACTCACTACTGCCGAAGGCGAAAAGGCTGATGCTACAATGACCGGTGCTATCAAGAATCTTGCCTTCACTCCTGTACGTCGTGTGGTACTTGAAGAGTTCACCGGTAAGGATTGCGGTAACTGTCCTCAAGGTATAGTAGCCATAGAGAATCTGCATAAGATTTATGGTGATCGTTTCATTCCTATCGCAGTGAAGGGTTACGGTGGTAATGACCCGCTCGGTATGCCTGTTCTTGACTACGCAGCATTCCTCGGTATGAGTGCAGCTCCCTCAGGTCGTCTTAATCGTGGTGCTATAGAGTATCCTATGGTTTCGGTTAACGGTGTCTACAGCTTCTCCGGTGCCGGTGTTTATGATGAGGCCGGTGTTGAGCAGAAAGTATGGCTTGACTATGCCAATGAGATAATGGCCGAACTGGCTGAGGCTGATGTAAAAGCTACCGCTGTATATCCCGACGACAGTGACGAACTGACTATTACTGCTAATGTATGTTGGGCTCTGAATACTGATAATCAGAGTATAGGCGTGTTTGCCGTGCTGCTTGAGAATGACCTTAAAGGTCTACAGCAGAACTATATGTACACTATCGAGGATCCTATCTTCGGAGAGTGGGGTAAGGGCGGCATTTACGGTACAGCCTGGGTAGCAAATGCTCCCAATGACCATGTAGCCCGCGCTACTTACGGACGTACTTATAACGGTACAGTAGGTCTGATACCTTCTACTCTTGTAGCCGGTGAAACATACGAAGCTGTGCTTACAGGTACTATTCCTGATTTTATACAGAATCGCGACAAGTGTCAGGTAGCTGTAATGCTTATCGATAATATAACCGGTCAGGTCATCAACTCTGTTTGTGTGCCTCTGAGCAGCGCATCAGGTGTGAAGGGTATGAACACAACTCCTGTTAAGGTGAGCACAGCTGCCGGTCAGGTGATTGTTGAGGCACCCGCAGGCTCGAAGGCAGAGCTTTATGACGCAGCCGGCCGTCTTGTAGGTCGTACAGCTGTCAATGGCCGTGCTGTCATTGCCACTTCTGCCAAGGGTGTAGGTATAGTACGTGTCATCACTGACAATAATACCGTAACACGTAAAGTCGTTCTGAAGTAACGCCACTAAGTAATATCGCACAGGGGCGGCGACGCCTTTCGGCCGATTGCCGCTCCTGTCTTATATCTATAAAAACAGATTTCTGTAATTACAATTTTTTGTACCATTTATTAATTACCTGCATTTATGAAGAGTATTTTTTCTCACCAACTCTTGGGTGCCGCAGTTGTGGCTATGGCCATGGGTACGGCTACTGCTTCGGCAGCTGAGATGATTGAGATGGGTGGTCCTGTTCAGGTCAATGTAGAGTATGAGGTTCCTGCTATTAACGGCCTTAACTTCTACTTTGATGCTCCTGAAAGCGGCGAAGCTCAGTATTGGCTGTCTACAGTCTTTACGCCATACTATGATGCTGACTTTACCGAAGAGGTTCCCAACCAACACTACAGTTACGACCACATCGGAACAAACGTTATTAAGGTTGAAGCTGGTGAACGTATCTATTTTAATGATGTCTGGGGCTGGGGTGCTTCACAGGCTGGCGGACAGATGTTCAAGATTTGCATGAATGAAGATCTTGAAATAACTCAGGTTAATCCCACAGCCGGCAGTCAGTTAAGTATAGCTGGCTATCCTATGGTTGATATATGGTTTAATCAGGCTGCTAAGGCTGATTCCGCTACTATCTCAGCTAACGGTAAAAGTGCAAATGTACCGGTGCCTTCTGTGCCTAACAGCTATATTTCGATTGACTATACCAATGTCTTTTCTACATGGTATGCTGACGGTACGTTGAAAGGGGGCGAGACAGTAACTTTCACATACGAAGGTCTTCAGACTAATGATGGGAAGCTCTACAATGGCGACGGCAAGTATGAGGTAGAGTACATAGCTGCTCCTGAGCCTCTTGTACTTGTCAATGTAGAAATGGGCGATAGCTTCAAATCATTCTATCTCCCTGGTGATGCTGAAGGTATCCTGACCTTCCATTTCAATGGTGAGATGGGTTCCGGTATAATGACTATCGGTTACGGTAATAAGGAGACTGAAACAGGTGATTACTATGTTGAGACAATCAAAGGTGTTGTCAAAGGTGATACGGTTTCTTTCGATCTGACAGGTGTACAGCGTCGTCCGCAGGACATGCTGCCTTCAGGTAACTTCTACAGCATTGTTGAGATTGATGTATCCTTCACTGATGCCGCTGGCCAACCGGTATATTCCGGTGGTATGGGTACTATTGGCAGCTTCTCTTATCATCTGACTTACGACTATGTAGAGCCTGTGGTATATGCTCCCAGCTTCATTCCCGAACCGGGCAGCCAGCTTACTCAGGATACAATCGAAATCGAGATGTCCAACTATGACAAGCTTACCTACTCAGGTGTTGACTTCACTGTCAAAGATCAGACTTACAATGTGCCTTTAGCTGACATTATTGTCAATACTAACGGCAATATAACTACTCTGACTGTACCTGTACCTGAGGCAGTACGTAACACAAATGAGCGTGTTGTTGTGACTTTTTCTGACATCTCAAGTGCTGACGGTGCCGATCACAGTGCTGACTTCCGTGTTACCTACAACGGATTTACTCTGACCAGCTTTGAGCTGTACAATCCGGAGGGTAACGTTATTTCTGAGCGTTCTCTAACTGAGTTAGCAGCTGATGATGTAATACATGTTACAACTAACATTGAATCTGAGGAACTCTATATGGAGTATCAGATTATGGATGTTACTACTGAGGAGTGTGTCAAAGCTATAAGTTTTATGGTACGTGCTGCTGACCAGTTTGGTGATCCGGTTTATCAGGCTACTCTGCCTCAGACCGTTAAGCTTACTATGGGTCATGAGTACCATATTGAGTTCTTTGCTTACACTGATGAAATGTCAAGAAATTATGGTGCAGATCCTATCGGTGAGGAATATGTAGTATTCTATGGTCTGACTCCTCCGTTCGTTTATTCAAGCGTACAGTTTGTAGGTGCTGACCCGGCTAACGGTACTGAAATTGCAGCAACTCAGACTGAGTTTATAGTTGAGTTTGATGGTCTTGTAAATATTGTTGAGGATAGAAGTTTCATCAACTACGGTATGGGTATAACCGTACCTTTCGAGTCTATCGTACCTGTAGAACCTGAAGAAGGTTATGCTAACAAGTGGATAATTACTATCCCCGAAACCTATATCTCCAACTATAATGTAACAGAACTTGAACTTATAGTAGCTGCTGTCGATATGAATGGTAATGTTGTCGAAGGTACTCGTGGTGAGGAAGAATACAGCGTTATCGAACTTATCTACCCTGTTGCTGCTGCTCCGTTCGATGACTACACTGTTACTCCTGCTAACAATAGCGTTGTAGAGGACCTGAGTGTTATTGAGATTTATAGCGAGAACTATCCTGTAAGTCTTAACTGGAATATGGGTGGTACTGATATTGAGATTTATACCCGTCAGGGTGTTCTCTCAGGTGTTATTCCGTTTGACAACATCGAGATTGTAGATATACCTAAACCCGGTGTTGAAATTCCTGATGATGCCAGCATATTTGATGATCGTTATTATACCACTAAAGCTGTCCTGACTCTTGCAGAACCTATCACTGAAGCTGGTTTCTACAATGTCAGAATACCTGCCGGTATATTTACTTTCGGTACTCAGTTTACTACTTACTCAATCTCCGAGACTATTCTCGCCTACGAAATAGCTGGCGAAGTTGAGCCGTCAGATGTTGACATCACTCCTAGTGCCGGTGTTGTTGAGGAACTCTCAGGCTTTACTCTCAATGGTTGGCTGCAACCGTCATGGAATGTCAATGTAGGTACACTGACTCTGCCTAACGGTGAGGTAGTTGATATTCTTGCTGACAACTTTGTTGAACTGTGGGCTGATCCTAATGATATGTGGTCAGACATCATAGGCCAGAGCTATGACCTCGGTACTACTTATACCGAAATTGGTAGCTATGTACTGGTTATTCCTGAGGGTATGTTCAATATCGGTGAGACCGGTGCTTCTCAGAATCCCGAATGGAAAGTTATCTGGACTATCGGTAAGGTTGGTGTAAGCAGCGTATTCGGTGATGTTGACAGCTTCGACGTTTATACTATCAACGGTATTACAGTACTGAAGGGTGGCAACGCCGCACAGCTTGACGAACTCCCCGGCGGTATGTATATCATCAACGGCCAGAAGGTTATCCTTAAAAAGTAAAATCGTCTTTTAGCGGTAACTCAGTATTTACTGTTTACCACTCTAAATAAAAAGCGGGTCGCTTATAAGCGACCCGCTTTTTATTTAGAGTGTAGGCTGTTGCAAAACTCAATGACATAATACTTGTAAGGATATATGTGATGTGTTAAATTGATAATCAATTACTTATGTTAACATGCCAAAGGCATGTCCCTACAAAGAGGGTATTTTGCAACAGCCTCAAAAAGGACTTTTGAGTGACAAAGTCAGAAAAATAGAAAAAATGAAAATAATAGAGAAAGTTCTATGATTATTTTTTTAAGATAATAGAACTTTTTCCTATTTTTGTAGTTTCTAACATATAGGTTATGAAATATAGAGAATTTCACAGACTTATAAAACAGAATGGCTGGCTTGAACTGCGACAGTCAGGGAGTCATATAATCTACTCTAAGCCAGGCTGTCTACCTGTGAGTGTACCTTATCATGGTAGTAAAGAAATACCGGAACCGTTAAGGAGAAAGATATGTAAGGATATGGGAATTTAAATCCTTTATATTTCTTCTTTACTGTTTTAATAGCTTATAGAGATTTAAATCTCTGTAAACTTGATTATATCTCTACCTTTTCTATTTCTATTATTTCTGTTAAATATAAATCTAAGAAAGCTTTTTTGTTATGGACCACAAGCTTATCATCAGTATCTGTGCGAGCAAAGATTCTTTCGGAGCATTCGTTGAGAATTGCGAAGGCATCTATGCGTCTGGCGACAGTGTGACTGAAGTTAAACAAGATGTGCTTGAGGCAATCCGCATCTACAAGGAGATTACGCCTATTGATAAGTGGGCACATCCTATCAGAGAAAACTGGCCGATAGAATGGCATTATGATGTACAGTCGCTTCTTCTTTATTATCAGGGTATTTTTACTAATGCTGCCCTTGAGAGAATGACAGGTATTAATCAGAAACAACTATGGAATTATGCCAATGGTGTTTCAAAACCGAGAAAACAAGTGAAAGAGAAGATTGAAAAAGCTTTACATTCTCTCGGTCAGGAGCTTCTTGAATTGAGTCTCTGAGAAATAATTTATCAATAGCGGAGGGTTTTATAAACATGTAAAATGTAAACTATCAGCTTGCAATCGTAAACTAATAAAGGCGGTGCAACGTTAACACAACGTTGCATCGCTTTTTTTACGCTTACTTTACGCTGAAAAAAGTCATTTTTTGCCGAATGTGGGAAAATGCGTAACTTTGCAACTTCAAAAACAAGAGAAACAAATAGTAAGCATTATGCAGGATATAAGAAATGTCGCCATCATCGCGCATGTCGACCATGGCAAGACCACACTCGTGGATAAGATGTTGCTCGCAGGCCATCTTTTCCGCGACAATCAGAACACCGGGGAACTCATACTTGACAATAATGATCTTGAACGCGAACGTGGCATAACAATCCTGTCGAAAAACGTATCAATCAACTATAAGGGTACGAAAATCAATATCATCGATACTCCGGGTCACGCTGACTTCGGCGGCGAGGTAGAACGTGTACTGAATATGGCTGACGGCTGTCTGCTGCTTGTAGATGCCTTTGAAGGACCGATGCCTCAGACACGTTTCGTGCTTCAGAAAGCTATTCAGATGGGGCTTAAACCGGTAGTGGTGATAAATAAGGTGGATAAACCTAACTGTCGACCCGATGAGGTTAACGAAATGGTGTTCGACCTTATGTTTAATCTCAATGCTACGGAAGATCAGCTTGATTTTCCGACTGTCTACGGTTCGGCCAAACAGAACTGGATGTCAGATGACTGGCGAAATCCTAAGGAGGATATAACCGCTGTACTTGATGCCATAATCGAGCATATTCCGGCGCCGACACGTCTTGAAGGTGATCCTCAGATGCTTATCACCAGTCTTGATTTTAGCAATTATGTGGGTCGTATAGCTGTAGGCCGTGTGCACAGGGGAACTTTACGTGAAGGTATGGAAATTGCCCTGTGTAAGAAGGACGGTAGTGTATCGAAACAGAAAATTAAGGAGCTTCATACCTTCGAGGGTATGACACGTAAGAAGGTGAGTGAGGTCGCCAGCGGCGATATATGTGCTATAGTAGGTCTGGAGAACTTCGAGATAGGCGATACTGTATCAACAGTGGAGAATCCCGAGCCGCTTCCGCGTATCGCAATTGACGAACCTACTATGTCGATGACTTTCACAATCAATGACTCGCCTTTCTTCGGTAAGGACGGAAAATATGTCACTTCACGTCATATAGCCGAGCGTCTGGACCGTGAGCTTGACCGTAATCTGGCTCTGCGTGTTCAGAAAGATGTAAACGAGGATAAATGGACTGTCTACGGACGTGGTGTTCTACACTTGTCGATACTTATCGAGACTATGCGTCGTGAGGGTTACGAATTGCAGGTAGGTCAGCCGCAGGTTATCATAAAAGAGATAGACGGCGTAAAATGTGAGCCGGTCGAGGTACTGACAATAAATGTACCTGAAGAATACTCATCTAAAGTGGTGGATATGGTAACACGCCGTAAAGGTGAGATAGTGCTTATGGAGACTCAGAACGACCGTCTGAACATAGAGTTTCATATACCATCACGCGGTATAATAGGTCTGCGCAACAATGTGCTTACGGCTACAGCCGGTGAGGCTATAATGGCTCATCGTTTCCTCGAATATCAGCCATGGAAAGGTGAGATAGAACGTCGTATCAACGGTTCGCTAATAGCTATGGAGGCAGGTACAGCATACGCCTATGCCATAGATAAACTACAGGACAGAGGACGCTTCTTCATTTTCCCGCAGGAAGAGGTATATGCCGGACAGGTAGTAGGGGAGAATGCCAAGGATAGTGATATAGTAGTGAATGTCACCAAGTCGAAGAAGCTGACCAATATGCGTGCTTCTGGAGCCGATGACAAAGCCCGTATCGTACCGCCGGTAGTATTTTCACTTGAAGAGGCACTGGAGTATATAAAGGAAGACGAGTATGTGGAGGTAACGCCGAATCATCTGCGTCTACGTAAGATTATACTTGACGAAAACGAGCGTAAACGAGCCAATCGTCAGGCATAAGAGCTATTATACTGACAAAAATAAGATTACGCCCCGTATTGACCGAACTTTCGGTCAATACGGGGCGTTGTAATAAGTGAAAGGACACCGGTCCCACCAGCGGAGATGGCAGAGCGGTGTTTCGCAAGCTTCTCCCACGGCGCGAGGCCGTCAGCAGAAGGAACGGAAATAAATATATTTTCAGACGGTCATCCCTCCGGAGGGTTGGCCGTTGTTGCTATTGTATCTCTACGGGTTCGTCAAGGGGGTGACGCTCTGTATAAATAGGTGACGTTGCTGCCTTCGGTCGGTTACTACTTCTGTTGCGCCGGGAGGGCTGACGTTTTGTAACAGTACGTAATGAGTCGCTGAGTAAGGAATCGTACTGAACTTTGTCTGAAGTTTTACCGGCAGCCGCTTCATGCGGCTGCTCGGTAGGCAGAGCGGTAATACTGACGCTCATTGCCCGGGCTTCAGCCTGATTACGCATACGATACCACCAGCCGGCAGCTGTCAGCAACAGCGACAGAGTAAGGACCATGAGTGCGCCGAGACGTTCGCGTGAGGTAAGTGAGAGCGACATAGGAGAGTCTGCTGTCAGAACGGATAACCTATAGCCAGATGGAATGCAAAGGCTTTCTTGAACGGTACGTTAAAGTAGTGATATGTACCGTCGCGGTAGGGAGTATGCAGACCGTAACCTAAATCACCGCGAAGCACCATCATACCCAAATCGACACGCAGACCGACACCGGTACCTAAGGCTATCTCACGCAGGAAGGTAGAGCCTTGCAACTGACCTCCGGGACGCAGTGGGTCATTACGTAGCAGCCATATATTACCTGCATCAAGAAATAAGGCTCCGTGCAGAATGCTTACTATCGGGAAACGATATTCGGTATTAAGCTCGAGCTTGAATGTACCTGTCTGGTCAAAGTATCCGTTGGCAAGGTCATGAGGCGGATGATAGCTACCGGGACCTAACGAGCGTACGGTGAAGGCACGTATGGAGTTGGCACCGCCTATATAGAACTGTTCTGAATAAGGCACCTCTCTCGAGTTGCCGTAAGCATGTTCAGCTCCGATAAGCACACGTGATACCAGCCATTGGTCTGTGCCGCGTATAAGGCGACGTGAGTAGACCACCTGCGCCTGCCCTTTGACGAACTGGGAGAAAGGTGTGCCGAACAGACGTTTCTCACCCTTGACACCAAACAGTTTGTAGATACCGTCAAAGATATTACCAGCTTCTGTCAACGTAAAGGTAAAGTTGATACCGTTGATATGTGCCCGCTCAAAGAAACGGTCGTAGGTATAGGTATAACTCATCTGAGGTATATACTGACTGCGGAAACTAAGTGCCACAGCCGGATTTATAGCCATTACAGAGTCAAACTCATGAGTGGTGTGCAGCAGCTTGGTGTAGGTAAGCTTGAACGGGGTGAAAGAGTTGAGGACATGACGCGAGTAACGCCATTCATAATTGATACCGGCGTTGAACTGGGCCATTTTGAAATAGTGCGGTCGGTTGAGCAGATCGGCACTCAGTGTTATGGTAGTCCAGTTAAGCTCACGCTGCATACGACGTATGAAGTTAGGTGCTAAAAGGCGCGGAAAGGCCAGCGAAGCACTTAGACTTGCTTCATAGCTGTTGAATACGTTACCGCGATTTTTACCTGTCTGCCATTCGTAGGAACCGGTAAGCTGGAGATTGAGCTTCTCACCACCTCCGAAAAGGTTATGGTGTGTAAGGCCTAATATCAATCCCGGACCAAGATAGCTGTTGCTCTTTGAGGTGACATTAGCTTGTAAAGTCGCCTCCATAGGACGGTCGAAGCGGCAGGTTATATACATGTTGAGTAGCGGGTTAGCCGCTGAAGTATCGGCAGGCACAGGCTGTAATTCTATGTCACTGAATATACCGAGACGTGCCAGACGTGTCTGGGTGCGGTCCATATCAGCCACTGAGAAGAATTTTCCCTTGCGGAAGGTAATACAGGAGGGTATCAGATTCTTACGCAAATGTGAAGGAAGCATTTGAATCACCTTACCACGTTTCGTGTCAATAGTATCAGGTGTGCCGGGATTGCGTGTGCTACGGCGCATCACTATTGTAGTAACTTCACCGGTACGATATTGGAGTAACGCCATGCGTGGAATATTGGTAGCCATATCCAGTTTAAGCGCTATGTGATGAGGATTGATAAGACTGTCGGCCAGAAATTCTATATATTCAGGACGCATGTAGTAATATCCTCGGTTACGCATACGATTGACTATATGTGTACGCACGGATTCAAGACTATCGACACAGAAGCGTTCTCCCTTACGCAGATATTCGTTACGTTTGGCTAACGAATCAATGTAATCATAGACACCATGATCATTACGATTAAGCAGCATAACCGTGTCTATGAGATAAGGACTTGATACGGCTATGTTGTAGCTTACCATAGCCTTACGGTCATTTTTCTTATTAGGTATGATGTTATAGGTGGCTGTTGAGCCGAAGTATCCGTTACGACCCAGTATTTCCTCGACCATCTTGACACGCATAGGAGCACGTACTTCGCTAATAAGTACAGGGTCTTTAACCATATTGCGATAAAACCAGCCTTTCAGACCCTTAGCCGAGTCGCTCATGTGATTGTAGACCCACAGACCGGGCTGCCAGGGCATGGAGCGTGGTGGTGAGAGAAGCGGCCACGGGTTATTAGGCTTTACACTAAGCATGGTATTGAGGTCTGCCACCATACCCTCTGGCAGTTTCTCGTTGTCGGTAGGGACATACTTTATCGATTTGACACCGGTATATAGCACCTCCCCTTCGGCAAGGCGCGAGGTAGTGGAGCAGGCTGTCATCAGTCCTAAGATTGCTGTCAGACCTGCGAGGAGCCGTAAAGTCAGTGTGTCAGTTCTTTTCATCGTTGTTCTGAGATGTTGCGGGGTTCGGTGTGATAGTGTCTGGCTGTTCGTTTTGCTGTTGTTCACGTTCTTTCTGCTGTTCTTCTTCTTCGCGGCGTGCCTCGGCGGGAGTCAGAGCCTGTCCGATAGGAGCACGACGACGTTTGAAACGGAACAGTGAACGCAGATTGGAGAGACGTCGGCGCATCACGAAGCCGACACCGGTCTCGGTAACTTCACCTTCAAGTATGCTTTCGTAATCGTTGTGACGGAACAGTGACACATACATAGATAGGTTATTGGTCTGTCGCAACATATACTCGAATGAAATGTCGTTGATAAGATTCTCAGAGAAGTTCTCGTCGGCTGAAGCATCGGTCGAGTAGTTACCGCCGACATTGATTTTGAATCGGTTGTTGAACAGTGATTTCGATACCTGATAAGAATAGCTTGTAGTAGTCGAAGTCTGTCCGTTACGGGTCTGGTCATACTGATCGACACCGAACGAGAGGTCCACACCCTTTATGGTGTTGGCTGCCCAATTATTAAGAGTCGAAGCAAGGAGACTATTGAGCATATTGTTGGCCATATTGCCGCTTACGTTACTTACTCCGGGTCCGCTGTACTGTCCTGTGAGCAGCAGATTCATAGCCTGTGTGGCACGCTGGTCAGCCGACATTGAAGCTAACTCGTTCTGAAGTGTCATATCATCGTCGGTCGAGAGATCGAAGACTACTTTAGGTGCTGACAGGGTATTGGTCACATTGAGCCCTACTATAAAGTTAACCAGACGGGCATTGCCTCCCGAATCCTTAATATTGACTTTCATCAGGTCTGAAGCCTTCAGATTGAGTGTAGGATTCATTATGTCGCCTGTCCATGCCACATAGCTCGAAGGGTCTATCTTAAATTCTTTTTTACCCATAATAGGCACCTGATAGTTGGCCATACCTTCGCCTAAATTGAGCTGTCCGGTAAGATTCATATCTCCCATGAAGTTCTGGAAGTAATTTAGCGAACCTGAAGGAGCTATTTCTACCTTGCCGCTACCGGCACCGGCTGTTGTGATGTTGACAGCTACCTGTGTGCCCGGACTTATGGTCACTCCGGCATTAATACGCATAGCCATAGCGGGTTGTATCGTATCGGCCACGGCTACCTGTACGGTATCACTGAAGTTGACGAATTTCACTACATCGCCAATACCCTGCTGTCCGAGGGCTGTTGTTCCTAAGTCAGCTATATAAGTTACATCGGTGGTACCAAGTACAGAGGCATTGGCATTGACATCGAAATGCTGCATGACACCTTTGACTGTGGCATCAAGGTTCATGAAAAGTTTACCGTAAAGTGTGGCGCCTGAACGCTTCTCGCTGTTTATTACCTGCATGTTGCGGGCAGTACCCTGAATGTCAAGATATATTTTATCCAGCTTGCGGGCATCGATGGTACCGTTGATGGTAAAAGGATTATCGTTGCTACCTAATATGTTGAACTTATTGAAAGCTAATACATTGTCGTTTAGTGTTATAGGTTCGCTGTCAAGATGTAGCGAGCTACCGATCATCGGTATATACACACCTACTGAATCGCACGATATTGCACCATTAAGCAAAGGTGCGGTAAATGTACCTGTCATATCGACACGGCCGTTGAGCGCACCGCTGAGACGTGCCACTTCAGCTCCGAGGAAGGGATTGAGTGTCTTGAGCGGGAAGTTATTAAGAGCAAGCCACAGAGAGTCGGATTTGACTACACCGAGCGAATCGGGACTGAACAGAGCATGTGCGGTAAGCACTTTGGATTTGTCTACCTTAAGTGAGGCCTGAGCCATTGTGGCTTCATGCTCGAGGCGTGCATTTACATCAAGGCTTAGGTCTCCTACGTTTGTGTGGCCGTAAGTAAAGTTGGTGACATCGAGATTACCGCTACCTTCGAAACCATGACCGTTGTAGTAAATGTTCAGGTCACTGTTTAGACAGGCTGTGAGCGGCGGAGCAAATATTGAGAGCTGCAGGAAGTCTTCGACATTAATGTTGGTAAGATTAAGATGCAGTTGCTCGCCTCCCTGCGGGGCCGGGAGAGTTTTTATGGTTATGCTACTTGCCTGCGAACTTGCCTGTAGGTTAGCATCAAGTGTATTATTTCCGAAGTTAAAATCGACATGGTTGTCGGGATTGAAGGTCCAGGGCAGATAGGCAATTGTAGCCTTCAGAGGAGTGAAGTGGACTGATACTGTCGAATCGCCTACAGCGGCCGTGAAACCGAGACGGTATCCCATCTCACCCTTGGCATTGTGTTGCACAGCGTATGCAGCCAGACGGTTGGCACCAAGATAGCCGTTGAGATTGACGTTGGCAAATTCATCAAGATTACCTTTACGGTTGCCGAGATGCAGACCGTAATCAAGCAGACTGCCACGCTCGCGAGCCCGGAAGTTTATAGTGTCAAGCAGAGTACCTTTGCTGTCGAGACGCAGTACCTTAGCATCAGCCCATAGTAAAGAGTCTGCTCCTAAAGCGACACTCACTGTGTCGAGTGCAAGGCCTGACGGGGCTAATACTCCTGCTAAAGCACCTGCACCTGAAGCATTGGCATGAAGTTCAAAAGGCGGCAGCATCATACGCAGACTATCGACATATACGTCGCGTGCCTTAATCTGTTTGTCGGCTTCAGTGGCTACCGCGCTGAAACAGTCTATCAAACGACTCAGACCGCTGTGTGCCTCGAATGCAAGTTGTGTGCGTTGTGCATCGGCTTTAAGCCATACAGTAGAATCAGTCGAGACGAAGTGAGCGGTTATGTTTCCGGGTAATGATAATGACTGCTCATCGGCCATGTCAAGGTGGAGAGTGTCTATATCAAGTGTGGCATCGTAGAGCCAGCGTGCCGGACTGGCTTTGCCGACTGCTGCAAAGTCGCCATATATCGCGAAGGGTGTAGTACTGAAACCGAGTTTATAAAGGTCTACATCATTAAGATCAGCTTTGATATCAAAGGTGTAGAGGTCAGGATCGATAGTGCCGTGTCCGGCTATGTTGAATCTGGCACCGGGATTGCGTGATGTGGCATCAACGGTGAATACACCATCAAGAAGCGATACTATGGCGGTAATGTTGGTAAGTGTATTGTCCTTGTAACGCAGTGAGGCGAGATCGAGGGTGACATCTGTGTGTGCTCCGCGACGTTCCGGGTCAAAGCTCTGACCGCGTGCTTTCAAATGTGCTGTGAGAGGTCCGAGACCCATACCGGGTACGAAGCGGCCTATGTTTATATTGTTTACTGCTATATCGGCAGCATAATTCTCAGAAGTCATACTTACTTTACCAGCGCCGACAAGCGTACCTTCTGGCAGAATGAGATCGAAGTCAGCTCCGTAGGTTTGGGCATTGGCAGTGGCATGGCCTTTAAGTGTGAGACGCGGTATCTCGAATCCCACTTTGCCGATGAGTGATTCGACTGTAGCCGGATTCTGCAGAGAGGCATTAAAGCTAATATCAGCTATCAGACGTTTGAAATCAAGAGCATTGCTTGCATGACCGTCAGCACTAAGTGAAAAAACTCCGGGTAAATTTGCTTCGAAAACGTTTATTCCGGCATTATCTAATGTGCCGTCAGCGTCAAGGCGCAGGCCGAGCGGTTCGCGACGTGGTACTTTGGCTGTATAAGCATTTAGCGACGGCATGAATGCATCGACGTCCGGCATACCTATCGAGGCATCGGCTTTGACGTTGAGCGGTGCGTCGGGTTGCATAGCCATAAGTGAGAATGGCAGGCCGGCTGTGGCGTCAAGACGACTGTAGGGAGTGAGTACGTGTAATTTATCAAGAGTCAGTCCCGTTGAATCGACAAGCACTGTACCCTGTCCGCTTATTACCTGCAAACCGGAACGTTCTTTGGCGGCGAGACGTGTCAGCGGCAGGCGTACAGTTGAGGTCTGGTTGTAGAAATCTCGCAGACCTACTCCGACGTCACTCAGTTCTATATATGAGGCATCAAATCCAGGCAGTGGCTTGGCTCCTTTCATGGCGTAGAGTACATGGTAACCATCTATATTGATACTGTCGGCTTTGATAGTAATTGGCTCGGAAGCTACGGCAGTACTGTCGGCTACAGGTGCAGGATGTGAAGCTATGTATTCAGGTGTCGGAGTCAGATAACGCACATCACCGCCGTTTAGGGTAAGCAGGGAGGCAGTGATATTGCCGGTGCGCAGATCTACCGTACCGTTATCAAGATGTAGCGAGCGGCTTATCAGTGTGAGAGTATCTATAGTAGGTAGCATCGACATACCAAACTCAAAGTTATTGAGATCAATAGTGCGGGCTTTGATGAGAAACGGGGTAGTAGTGGTGTCTTTGGGAGTATTCTGTTGTTTCCATACATCCATAAAGAGTGACATACGTCCGTTGGTCAGACGGGCTGAAGTGAGATCGAGTTCGCTGTTTTTTATATCGAACGAGCTATTGGCTCCTACTTCAAGATTACCTGCACGGACAGCAAGAATCATTGATGAGTCAGGACTGACCATACGGTAGTAGGCGTCATTCAGCTGTACCCGTTCAAGTTGTACGTCAAGTTTAAGCAGAGGCATAAATTTGACATCGGCCACTGCACTACGTGCGCTTACCATAGTATCGCCGGTAGCTTCGACTACTGAAACACCGTTAAGTTCGACATCGAGCGGAAAGCGTATCCGTAGTCGGTCGATGCCTATATCCATACCGGTCGATTTACGTACCATATTGCAGGCTACGTTCTTAACCATGTTTTGTACCGGGGGGATATAGAGCAGCACCGGAATAAGTAATATGACCACTACAAGCCAGAACAGTATCTTGAGAGGTATACGCAGCCACGGGCTCCTGATGAGGTGCCTGCGGGACTTAACAGTGCCCTTGGGATTTTCGGGCGCAGGAGCTGCCGATGTATCGGGATTGTCCTCCGGAACCTTTTGCTGATTTTTATCTGGTTGGCTGGTCATGATGTGGAAATATTATTAAGCGGTATGATAGGAAGTGGTCGTGGTATCGGGAGTCACCGATTTAGCGGGAATTTTTGTGTTTGCGCTGGTGGCGCTGCCACAACAATACGGCTAAGGCTGTAAGAGTTGCGCCATCAAGGTCAGCGAAAATATCCATTTTGTCAAAACCCCGTCCGAGTCCCATTAGATGCTGGGCTACTTCGATAAGAATTCCGAGCAGAGCGGATGCAATTGCAGCATTCCATACGAAATCTGTAGAAGCAGGATGCCATCTGTCACGGCGTACACGATCGAGTATCAGCATAGCCGTCAGCCCTCCGAACATAATGGCGTGTGCCAATTTATCGGCTCCTTCAAACAATGGAGGCTCGAGGTCCCCCAGAGGTTTCGGTGCCAGTGTAAGCCACAATATAGCTGAGAGACACAGTATACTCAGGCACCATGGCGGAAGTTTGGTAAGTAGGGAACGGAGTTTTGACATTGTTATGAATTACGAGGCCGCTATTAGCAGACAGTAGCTGAAAGAGTGTGTATTTATGAGACAAGACCGCCCTACTACATCTTAAAGTACGGGCGGTCTTGAGTGTGTCGAGCGCAGTCGCGCTGCCTTTCGGAACAGGTAAAGTTATTTTACTTACGGATACCCAGCTCTTTCTTGGCAATGATAGCACGATAGCGGTTGATATCCTTGCGGATCAGATAGTCGAGAAGGCTACGACGCTGACCTACAAGCATCTTAAGTGCACGCTCTGTAGCGTGGTCTTTGTGGTTCTGCTTGAGGTGCTCGGTGAGGTGTTTGATACGGACTGAGAAAAGAGCTATCTGGCTCTCGGGGCTACCGGTATCATTTTTACCCTGACCGTAGGTCTCGAAAATCTGCTGTTTTTCTTCTGCTGAAAGATGCATTGTGTCTGAGATTTAATAGAGTTAAACGTTGCTGCCTTTATCTGAAAAGCCTTTCCGGCCCCACTCAGCTGGGATAGCGCCGGTTTACCTTTCGGTCAAAAAGCACGCAAAGTTACTAAAAATCTGTCATGCTGCAAAGTTTATGACAAAGTTTTTTTATTTAATGGCTTTTAAGTCTTCGACACTTACACCGGTAGCGGTAGAAATAAAATCTTCGTTATAGCCCTGTGCACGCATACGGTTTATTATCGTATGCAGCATTGTTTGTTCTCCTTCGCTACGTCCCTTTGCTAATCCTTTAGCTAATCCTTCGGCTAATCCTTTTTCATGTCCTTGGGTTTCGGCATAATCCAATACAGCCATATTATCACGATACACCTTAAGTGAAGCGTCATAGCGCTGACGCTCCTGAGGTGTAAGAGCTGCAAGATTACTGACTTCTTCCAGTCGTCCGAATATCTTTTTGTAGTCCTTAAAAGGCATTTCAGTTAGTGTTTCCATATTCTTCAGCACATATATCCATCGTTCAAAATCTGTCTCTATTTCTTCTTCACGCTTTGTCATCAACGGCAATGTTATATAGAACATACGCAGTTTATCCGAGAAAGGTCGCTGACTTTCTTCAAAACGAAGACTTGCCACTGCCTTAAGCGGTAGTTCCGGAAAGTCTGTCATAACGAAGTTAAGGAAAAACACACCATAAACCTTTTTTAGTGAGAATTTCCAGTCACGACCTCTCTCGCCCTGTCCGGCTATGGCCGAAGCCATATAGTAGAGTGAGCGGTCACGAAAATAGGTTTGGGTAGCATTCTGCATTTCCACAAGTATTCGTTCTCCGGTAGAAGTACGGCAATGAATGTCGTAAATCAGTCGTCTTCCATCAGTATCGTGTGGAAGTATTTCCTTATCAAGAAAATCTACGTGTATAAACGGCTCTTCAGGTTCTATAAGGTCATTGAGAAAGTCTAACAGCAAGTCCATGTTGACTTCCTGTCCGAAGATGCGTTTAAAGCCGGCATCAGTGAATGGATTAATATATTTGGCCATGGTGTATTAATTATTATCGGATGCAAAGTTAAAATTTTTATTTAATAAAATGAAAATTTTTTTCTTTTTTATTGAAGTTTATCCTTTAGTTCTTTGAGGAAAAGTTTGGGGCCTTGAATATTATTAAGTAATTTTGTGAAATAACCGATGTGCTGCACCGGCTGAATAAACTTATTTACACTATTTACTTTTATGAACAACTTTTTCAAACTGACCTTGACAGCTGCAATGGGATTTTCTGTAGCACTGGGAGCATCGGCTCAGATATCGAGTCGCGCTTATGGTATACAGATATATTCCGAGGCAGAGCCTGAGGCACCTCAGAAACTGGTATCCTTCTCGGTTGATAATCCGAAGGACGTGGCTGTAGAAGCTGATTTCAGCGGCTATGACATTATGGCCGCTGCGTGCCACAACGGAACATACTATATGCTCCATTCCGACGACATGCTTACTCCTGCTAAATTAGTTACTTACAACATGGCAACTCACATTCTTACTGATGTGGTTACCTATGGTCTGAATGATTTGGCAGCACGTCTTATTGTATTTGACATGACTTATGACCCTGCTACGGAGTGTCTGTATGTTGTGGGAGCCGATCTTGCCGATGCTGAGGTTGTCGGCGGAGAGATTGAAGCTCACTTTGCGCTTTTCAGTATAGATCCCGAAACAGGTGAGGCTGCTCTTATCGGTTATCAGGAGGCTGCCGTAATTGTCAGTCTGGCAGCAGGCGAGGATGAGCTTTGGGGAATAGATCAGGAAGGTAATGTCTGGACAATAAGCAAGTATACCGGTCATCTTGAAGATATTATAGATAGTACTTATATCTATCCTATAGGCAGACAGTCAATGACATACGATTTTGGTAACGGTGTTTTCTACTGGGCCTCGTATACTTCAGACGAGTTTGATGCCGGAAAGGGTGTATCTAATCTACTCTCACTCCGTATCAATGAGGATTGGGAGGTAGAAAAGAACGAACTTGGAGCGATAGGCGATGATGTGGAGGTAATAGGTATGTATATTGATGACAATCCAATCGACCGCAATGCCCCCGCAGGTGTCACTTCATTTACTGTTACTCCTGCTGATGGCGGTCTTGGCGAAGCATTGCTTTCGTGGACCAATCCTTCAGAAGCACTTAACGGCACCAAGCTTGAAGGTGCTGTTACTGTGACAGTGTACCGTGACGGCAAGGAAGCCGGTAGTGTGGAAGGTACTCCCGGTGAGGCTATGACATGGACTGATACAAATGTTGCTTCAGCTACGTACACTTATAGTGTGACTGTTTCGTCCAACGGTCTTACAGGTCCGGCTGTATATGCTCTGCCGCTATTTATAGGCACTGATATTCCGGGTGCTCCGACTTCTGTAACAGCTGCCCGTAACGGTGACGGTTTTGACATCGCCATTAGCTGGAATGCACCGGCTTCTGGTGCTAACGGTGGCTGGTTTGATACCTCGGATCTGCATTATTGTGTTACCCGATTCCCGGATAATAAGGTAGTGGCTGCCGATACACAGGAACTCTCCTTTGTTGATAGTGATATTACGATGCAAGCTGGTTACAGCTATGGCGTGAAAGTGTTGGCCGGTGACGTTTACGGTCCGGAGGCTATAAGCAACATTGTTGTCAGCGGTCCTGCTCTTACTGTGCCTTATACTATGACTCTTACTCCGGAGGATGAGGCATTGTGGAGTGTATTTAACAGTGATGGTGATGAATATCAGTGGTACGTATTCCGTGAAATGTGGGGCGGTACTACAGATCCGTTCTTCCGTTACTATCCGGAAACTCTGCTTGACCCGTACGGTGAGGCTGATGACTGGATAATATCACCTTCATTCCAGCTTGAGGCCGGTAAGAAGTACATGGTTTCTTATGACCTGCGTTTGCTCGGTACGCTTTTCCCGGCTAATACTGCTGTATGGATAGGTAAGGAAGGCAAGCCTGAAGCAATGACTAAAGAACTCGCTTCTTATGAGGGTGAGATAAACGATGTGGAATGGATAGAGCATGTAGTAGCTGTTGATGTAGAGGAATCAGGCAGCTATAATATAGGTTTCCATGTTACCAATCTTGTACCTGTACAGTTCTATAACTTCTCTATCCGTGAAGTAACTACTGTTGATCTTGCTGCTTTGGAACTTACCGGACCTATTACCGGAGCTGTAGGTATGTCACTTCCTTACCGTGTGACTGTGAAGAATCTTGGCTTCGACACAGTAGAAGACTTCAAGGTTTCGCTTACTGACGGTGAAGGTAATGTAGTTGCCGAAAGTACTGTAAAAGAAAGTCTTGTAGCTGGTGCCTCGACTGTAGTCGAACTGACCTGGACACCGGAGAATGAAGGTAACTTCAATATCTCAGCTCATGTTTCAGTAGACGGTGACGCCATTGCTGACAATAACACTACAGCCCCAATTGAGGTAAATATTGTAGGTGGCGGTACATGGGTAGATATAATCGAGAGTAATGATGAAAGCTTCCGTATGCCTTTTGATACTGCTTTTGCATACAGTGTAGGCGAGTATATTTATACTGCTGACCAAATCAATTATAGTGAAGGTGGCTCTATAAAGGCTCTTAACTATTATGTGAACTATTATAACGGTCTTACCAGTTCCTTCCTTGATGTTGAGGTATGGCTCGGCAATACAGATGTTGCTGACTTTGATGAGGCTGAACCGACACCTATAAGTCTTGACAATATGACTAAGGTGTTTGATGGCACCGTATGTGTAAACCCTGGTGATAAGGTTCTTACTATTGCCTTTGATAATCAGTTTGAATATACCGGTGGTAATCTTGTGGTGTACACTTGTAAGAAGTCCGCTTTGGAGAGAGGCGTGTTCCTGAGCTTCTTTGTAAATAATAATCCGGAAGCTCCGTTCCGCTCTATAGCAGTACATAGTGAACAGCAGAATCCGCAGATGGTGTCTCTGAGTGATCCTATGACAGCTTATCATGAATTCCCTGATGTAAGCTTCCTTATGGGTGAGGATTCTTCTGTTGATGCCAACCTGCGCGAAGGTTTGAATATGCCGACTGTAAGCTACAACCGTCAGGTACGTCAGCTTGTTGTCAATGGTGATTTCAGCCTATGCCGTGTTTACAATGCTGATGGTTCGCTCGTAGCAACTTTCCGTCCCGGTTCCGAGATGGTACTGCCTGCAAACGCCGGTGGTATAGGTCTTGTTGAGTTAACTTCTCCTGCCGGACGTACTGTAAGAAAGATAGTTTTCTAAAACTGATATACTAACTAAAGTGTACAGAAAGGGAGAGTCTCATGAGACTCTCCCTTTCTGTA
>CAMWVA010000034.1 GCA_947177575.1 uncultured Porphyromonadaceae bacterium
CGCCTTCCCAGTTACCGTCACGCCCAAGTCTCTTCCTCTCGCGAAGCTTGTCACCGTCGCGCCTGAGTCTCTTCCTCTCGCGAAGCTGGTTATCGTTGGGAGCTCTGCTCCCATATCGAAGCGAAGCTGGTTACCGCCGGGAGCTCTGCTCCCATATCAATATCAAAACTACTCCTGCTTCTCTCCTCAAACAGAGACATGGAAATTACCACCGCTCTATATCTTATCCCAGTCGGTATCAGCGATGCTCCGCTGTCCGATACCCTGCCGGCAGCTACCGTCGGCATAGTGCGTAATATACGCCATTACATAGTTGAGAATGTCCGCACGGCACGCCGTTTTCTTAAGAAATGTGACCGTGATATTGACATAGATGCCCTTACCTTCTGTGAGCTTAACCGTCACACCGAACCGCGTGATGTATCAGCTTTTCTTGAACCATTGCGTCGCGGCGAACCTGTCGGCCTTATGAGTGAGGCCGGCTGTCCTGCCGTAGCCGACCCGGGAGCTATAGTCGTGGGTATCGTACAGCATGAAGGGCTGAGAGTCATACCTCTTGTCGGACCGTCGAGCATACTGATGTCGCTTATGGCTTCAGGTTTCAACGGACAGGGCTTTGCCTTTCACGGCTATTTACCTATCGAAACTACAGCCCGTGCCAAAGCTATCAGAGAGCTCGAAGCTGAGTCTGCACGTAAGAATATGACTCAGATATTTATTGAGGCTCCCTATCGTAATAACAAAATGTTAGCTACCCTAATTAATACACTACGCGGTGACACAATGTTGTGTGTGGCTTGTGACCTTACAGACCCTGTGCAGGAAAGTGTAATCAGTCTGCCTGCCTCGCGTTGGCGCGGCATTAAGGCTGACTATGACAAACGGCCGGCTATATTCCTTATTTACAGCGGTTCGACAGTGATATTATGAAAGTACGTAAAATAAATTTTGACCTTCCTGAGCTTCCGTTTGATGATTTGGATAATGAGGAAACTTCCACTTCGGTAAAATTACGTCCGAGCCCAGCTTCACACTATGCCAAGGCCATAGTTAATAATCAGCCTGAGAAGCAGAAAGAACCGCAACAGCGTCTGTTGTATTATATCTCATTCGGTTCTGGTTCAAGCGGTAACAGCTGCTATATAGGCACTTCTCAGGGAGGTATCATAATTGATGCCGGTGTCAAGGATAGTGTTGTCGAAAAGACTTTGCGAGACAGCGGTGTGCCTATGTCGAAAGTGCACGGTATACTTCTTACTCACGATCATTCCGATCATATACGTTACGCTTATACGCTATTGCGCAATCATAAACATCTGAAGCTGTTCTGTACCAATCGTGTTCTTAACGGTCTGATGCAACGTCATAATGTCTCACGACGTGTACGAGACTATCATGTACCGATTTTCAAAGAGATTCCTTTCAAGATATTTGATTTTGAGATTACAGCTTTTGAGGTACCACATGACGGTTCGGACAATATGGGCTTCTCAATAGAATTTGATGAGCGTCGTTTTGTACTTGCTACCGATCTTGGTGCTGTCACAGCACGCGCACATCATTACATGAGTCAGGCCACATATCTTGTTATTGAATCCAACTACGACCTCGACATGCTGCGTCTCGGCCGTTATCCTGAATATCTCAAAGCCCGTATACAAACCGAAATCGGTCACATGGACAATACCCATACAGCCGCATTTCTACGAGAGATAGTTAATCCCCGTCTCAAGTACATATTTCTCTGTCATCTCTCCCTCGATAATAATACCCCCGAGAAAGCCCTTGCTGTCACTCACGCCGCTTTGCGCGATGCCGGGCTCCGTGTCGGTGGCGCCAACGAAACCCTCGAAGACCGCGCCGCCGATATCCAGCTGATGGCCCTACCACGCTTTGAACCTACCCGTCTCTTCGTCTTCCGACCCTAATATTTATTTTATGAATAAGTTATATGAAACAGAGCGGTCCGAAGTTATCAACTTCGGACCGCTCTGTTTCATATAACTACAATCAGTGTACCATTACCTTTGTGTATCCTACCAGATAAATATCAGGTACAAGATCACTGACACGTACCAATTCACCGGCTTTTATCTCGACTGTGCGTATCAACAGACCGCGTGAATCATAGATAGGTATACTGCGCTGACGACCGCTAAATATACAAATCTCGTGGTTCTCAACCCATATTCTGAGGCCTGTTTTACCTGTGATTTCCTCAATCCGGCTACTATCGAATATAGGTATGTAGCGGCGTGAATCATCAGCTGTCAGATAACATTCAAACGGACGCACATCACGCAGATTTCTCACGAATATGCTGCCTGGGTTGGAACTTTCGTACCAGTCGTCATTTATGGCTAATACGTTGTCGTCTACAGTTGTTCCGATGAACGTTGTCCACATCTCTGTACCTTTGATACAGCTTACGCTTTCCGGTTCGGGAGTTGCACTTACGTTAGCATTACGAGCCGTGAAAGTAACATCTCCGCTGATGTTGTAATCATCACGATATTCCGGATTGTTGGGCATCGAAATCAGATAAGGTTCGTAGGCTCTGATTTGGGGTGCCTCCTCCCAGTCATTTGCCGCTGGACTGAGAAGCCAGAACGGACGGTCACCATTATCTGCGATGGCAAACGGTTTTATGACACTATATGCATCTCTTATCTCCTCCACATCAAACGGGAGTGCTAAAGTCTCCCAGCCCGCAGGTACTCCGAACACGGTTTCCTTGCTGAAATGGCGTGTATATCGGATGTCACCTGCGATAAATTCGATAGGAGCATAGAACGGATAACCGTCGGTCAGTACTATCGAAGCGGCCCGTGTGCCTTCTACTGTATTTTCCACACCCGTGTCGCCTGACATCCTGCCGGGCAGATAAAGCAGCAGATTAGGATTAGCTACTCCCTCACTCAGACGGGTATCAGCCTTGAGGTCGGTAGAGTTCCAGATTATGGCACAGAGCATATCGTTTCCGCTCAGAATACCGTTTCCATACCCGGTCAGCTTCTCAGGCATTGTTACCGATATAAGATTCATATCGGCTAATGCGCCGTCAGGTAGGTCGGCATCGTCAATATCCGTAAGGTCAAGGTGACGGAGTGACTTCATCGAGCGTATCAGAGCGTAGTCGTCATGGTTGAGCAGACCTGTGATATTCAGACTTTCCATATTGTCAAGCATCTCTCGGTCGGTCCAGTCGTAACATGACTCTAATATACCTGCGACAGCAGTTTCGGCATGTTCCTCGTCGGCATAGCCATTTATTATATATTCAGCTATGTCAGAGTCTATGATGCCATCCTTTAGTGCAACAGCTCTTACTGTACCGAGTCCTCCGGCATCAAATTCACCGGTATAAAGCACACCATCCGTCGGGTTACTTCCGTCAAGAGTATAGTATATCTCAGCGCCGGCTTCTTCGGTAGCAAGTGTTAGGTAACGGCCGTTATATCCGATCGTCACATCGTCACATCTGATTTCACTCACAGTTATCTCAGCCACTTCCGACTCCAGATGATTCGGAGCCACAGCCTTGGCATAGACAGTACAGTTTACCTTGATTGCTATTGGTCCTTCGTAAGCTATCCATTCGTTATCAGTATCGAAAGTATAGCTTATTTCGGCCTCTTCGGTATCACAGTAAAGTGTCAGAAGTCTTGTCTCCGGGTCAAAGCTACCGTAAGGTATCTCTGTTGTCAGGCCTTCCACTTCTTGTCGCACCACTTCCGAATCATACATATCCGTTCTGCGTGCCTGTGCATATACAGTCATATTGCCGTATATAGGAATTGGTGCCTCATACCTTGTCATAGCTTCCGGATTATCATTGCCGATAGCATAATAGATATCCGAACCTTCAGCTTCGATAGTCACTGCCATCTGCTCAAGATCAATATTGATCTTCGGAGCCGGAGTTACGTAGTCAGCATGTATGTAGCTGAACGCAATAATCTCCGAGGGATGATAACCCTCCTTGAACGAGCGTGCATGAACTGTGACATCTTCGGTCAGCGGGAATGCGCCGTTATAGAGATTGCCCTCTTCGGTTGGTTCACTTCCGTCGAGAGTGTAGTAAGTGGTTACACCCTCTCTGCTATCCTGAGTAATGACAAGTTTCAGATGTTCGAAGCTAAGTTCCGGCTCATTGACTTTCTTATCATCTATCATCAGTTCGCTGATTTCCGAATTGACAAGATTTCCTGTCGGATCGATAGCGATAGCTTTTATCACACCGTTGCGGTCAAATTCGAATTCACCTTCATACAGATTCGAGTCTTTACTTGGATCCGTAGTATCGGTAGTATAACGGATTTCAGCATCGGAATAAGGACAACTTATTCTTATCATGTTATTCTCGACAGGAATTATCTGAGGTTTCGGCATTGTTAGATAGTCAATAGTTACCGAAACAACTTCCGAGTCATACATATCGTCCTTACGGGCCTGAGCGTAGACAGTACCGTTATTTTCCATAAGGAAGGGAGCTGTGTATGGCTGCATATCCTCCGGAGCAGACTTGTCGATACTGTAGAACAGCGTCGAGCCTTCCGTCGTAGCCGTCAGTGTTACAGTTTTACCGTCAAGATTAATCTTTGGTGCGGACACTGTATAAGCAGCGTGCCTATAGGCGAAGGATACTATTTCCGACGGGTGATAACCCTCCTTGAACGAGCGCGCATGAACTGTGACATCTTCAGTCAGCGGGAATGCGCCGTTATAGAGATTTCCCTCTTCGGTCGGTTCACTTCCGTCAAGAGTATAGTAAGTGCTTACACCCTCTCTGCTATCCTGAGTGATGACAAGCTTCAGATGCTCGAAGCTGAGTTCCGGCTCATCAACTTTCTTATCATCTATCACCAGTTCCGCGATAGCAGAATTGTCAAGATTTCCGTTCGGATCAACAGCGATAGCCTTTATCACGCCGTTGCGGTCGAATTCAAATTCTCCTGTATAAGGTGTTGAATCCGGGTTCGGTTCTTTGTTGTCAGTGGTATAATAGATAACAGCGTCCTCACGTGCACATTGAATCTGAATCATATCATTATCAAGACGGCTTATCTGCGGTTGGGGCATCTGTCGTCCTGTTACGGATATTGAGACAACTTCCGAATCATACATACCGTCCTTACGGGCCTGAGCGTAGACAGTACCGTTGTTTTCCATAAGGAAAGGAGCTGTGTACTGCTGCATATCCTTAGGATCAGGCTTGTCGATACTGTAGAACAGTGTCGAACCTTCGGTTGTAGTCGTCAGTGTTACAGTTTTACCGTCAAGATTAATCTTTGGTGCGGACACCACGTAAGTAGCATGATTATAGGTGAAAGTTACTATCTCTGATGGGTCGTAACCCTCCTTGAATGAGCGTGCAAGCACTGTTGTATTGCCTGTCAGTGAGAACGGACCCTCATATAGCTGGCTGCTCTCGGTCGGTTCACTTCCGTCAAGAGTGTAGCGTGTGGTAACACCCTCACGCTGTTCCTGAGTGATGACAATCGTCAGATTTTCGAAAGTAATCACCGGGTCAGCCACCTTGTAGAAGTTAATCTCCTTTACTGCGATTTCCGACGGATTGAGGTCACTATCTGATACAATACCTATAGCTTTCACCACAGCATTATGGTCAAGGGCAAATGGCTCACTGTACGGAATACTTTGGTCCGTAGGTATATCGCCATTAAGTGTGTAGTATATTTTTGCATCTTTGCGGGAGCATGATATAGTTACTACACCGTTTTCAAACTCAATTACCGGTGTGGGCACAGCATTAGGTGCATCCATAAGATGGAATGTGAACTGTGCCGGAGCCTCTCCTTCGGCGTCACGGAGAATACCGAAGTATTCGCCTACTTCGAGTTGCAGTTGTTTCATACCTGCTAATTCGGCAGCTGTTATCTCTGCTACTTTAGCACCTTCACGATAGAGATCGAGAGCTATTGCAGCATCTGTGCGGAAATAGAGCGGTGCACCGGCAGCAGTGAATTTCACTGCCGCGAACTCGCCTGTAGCCGGAGTAGTAAAGGTATGTTTTGAATTGACAGCCATTTCCACAGCTGTATCTGTGAAGTTACCTGACAACTCGAGGTCCCATGTAGTTGGCGGAGCCCATCCGGTCTCGGTACGTACTTGCATCAGATACTGTACAGAATCGTTGCCAGCTATTGTCACACGGTCGCCTTCAAATACAGGTTGCTTATCACGCACACTGAGGCGGAAGCTTTCCGGTAGCTCTACGGCGAAAGTGTACGAATCGGTTATCTGTCGTGCTACTTCCACATAACCGAGGTCTGTACCATTAATGTAATGACGATAGCCGATTATTGGAGCTTTTGTATCACCGTCGTAGAAGACAATAGCCTTACGGTAGAATGAACTCCACTCGCCGTCGTCATCGCGTACACGTAGGTTGAAGTAATGTGCACCTCCGCTCTTGTCGAAGCCTGACAGGTCAATGTCGAATGTCACCGGATTACTGTCAGTAGTAGTTACGACACGGTTGGCGTAATCATCGTCAAGCCAGTATTCATAATTGGTGAATGGAGTCTTGGCTGAAGCGTAATAGAAATACTTCGAATACACCGACCCCCATAATCCTGCACCATTACGCAGACGGTAGTTGAAACGGTGCAGTCCCTTGCGTACACCTGTCAGATTGATTTCGTAGGTGTTTTCACCGGAGCCTACCGAGCCTTCGGTTCTGTCATCGTAGTTATCGTCTATCCAGTATTCGTATGCTACAGCATCATAAGCAGTACCGGTAGTGAATACCATCTTACGGTATGTAGCACCCCAGCCGTTTACATTATTATACAGACGGCAGTTAAAGTAATGCGCTCCCGGTGTAACATCGGCGAGGCTTACATCAAAACTGCGACTACCTTCCGTTATATCGCCGGTCTGTTTCCCGCTGTAGTTATTATCTATCCAGTACTCATAACTTACTACCCCGGTAGAGTTACTAACATTGTAAAACATCTTGCGGTACACAGAACCCCATTCCCCGTCTGTTCTGTTCAGACGGCAGTTAAAGTAATGTGTGCCTTGGGGTAATGCTGTTATATCAATATCAAAGGTGTTGGTGCCGCCTATTAGCTCACCCCTTACCTTAGTATCGTGATCATTATCAAACCAGTACTCGTAACTGCACCCCATATCGCCGTCATTTTGAGCGATATTGTAGAACATCTTACGGTACACGGAGCCATACTTACCATCCTCCGTACTTAGACGGCAGTTGAAGTAATGTGCTCCTTTCGGCAGAGAGGTAGCATCGATTTGAATGTCAAACTGCTCACCGGTCACGGAGCCGGTTTGAGCAGTTGACACATCATTGTCGAACCACCATTCATAGGCCGCAGGCCCGGCTGCGAAAGCCGAGCCTGCCGCTATGAATAATGCCGATATTAGAGAATATAGCTTACCCATATCGGTTAGGGTTTGGGTAAAATGATTAATTGGGAGTTACGCTGATTGTAACATTCAGCTTATTATTCTCGGCATCATATTCTACCTTACTGTTGGCAGAATCAACCGTAGGCACCGAAGGATTCTCCGAGAAAGGAAATTCGCCGCCGTAAACACCTACTTCCTTACCATCATCACCCAGATAACCATTTTCAACTAAATTGATTGTAGTTTCTAAGTCATCGTTAAATAACGTATTTCCTTCTGAATAGAAATAGCAATCATGAAAGTCAAGAACTGTAGATATATTCGTCTTAGGAAATAAAGAATTATAGAGTTTGTGGTTGGCGCCAGAACCATAATAATGTATATATGAATCCCATATATTATCCTCTAAAATAGAAGAAATTGTTGTACCAGGGCAATAGTAAGTTGCCTTAATATTACAATTGATTACAGTAACATCATAAATTGGATTGACGAGATTTAAGTTATTATCATAATAACGAGGTATCTGGTAAATTTTAGAATTCTGGATAACAGTTATATTTCCTATGATATCTGCTCCACTGAAATATGCTCTCTCAATTAGACATTTATCGATACGCACATTATTTCCACCGTATCCTATATTGTGTAAATCTTCAATCCATGTTTTTCTGATTTCAGCTTCTTTAAGGTTATTACGACTCACAGTATCAGGACTAAACCATACTGATGAAAGTCTGACTCCATCGAATAGAGGCGCTTCCATATAACTATTAGGATTTTTAGACATATCTATGTCTATTTCAGGTAGGACATGTGATTTATAACCACAACCAATAATACTTAGTCTTTTGTCAATATTAATATAATTAGATGTAGCAGCAAATTTACCCTCCGATAGATAAATTATATCTCCGTTCTGTGCTGAATCAAGAGCCTCTTCAAAGGCTGAGAGGTTACTAAAGAAGGACAGCTCTCCGTTATGGGAGAGTGTCACCAAAGGCCGCTGTGCCATAGCGGTCAGCATGACGCTTAGTAAGGCAATCAATGTGGTAAAACGTTTCATTGTGTTAGAATTTATGTATTATGTTATTTGTTGTAGCAGTTAAGTATAACTCTCTTATCAGAATAGATATTCTATAGAGAAGAAGCGTACTTTTGTGAGAAAAATATATATTCTTCGTATGTGGCAAGGCATCGGACTTTTTACGTAAAAATACGATAAAAAGCTGTTGCAAGTTGGCAATAAGAGGAAAATATTTTGTTACAAAGTTAGCACTTTTTCACTTATATCCCATAAAAATAGCTGATTTTATTAAGTATTTTTATATTTTGTAGATATAAATTTCAAATATGGTTACAGTATCAGAATCGGGAGAGCAAGGCATATAGAGGTGTATTTTAGCAATATTATATTTGTATATCAAGCATTTATTTTAATAGTTCTAAAGGTTACATCTTCGCTTCTCATGATAACTCTTAACATCCAACTCTTTGTGGTAGATACTGGGAATTAGTTGGCTGTGACTACGATACTGAGGAGGGGACCTTCGAGGCCGTTGGGGGCGATGCCGGCGCGTTGCTCAAAACGTATCTGGCCGCCTTCGAAGCGGTAGATGGTGAGTTCGGCTTCGTCGTCGTTGTCAAATTCGTCGCTTTCTATGATGTCGTTGCTTCCTAACTGTAAGGTAGCTGCTATGTAAGCCTGTAAGTCATCGGGCAATAGGTCGCCGAGATATAAATTACGGATTACAGCCCGCCGGTCAGAGGCTACGTCTACTATCCACTGTCCGGGGCTACCCTGTATATCGGTGTAAAGAGGTGCTCCTTCTCCGTCGGTGAGGACACCTCTGAAATTGTATTCGGCTGTATCAAGAGGCTGCCCGACGGTAATGGCGTCAGTCAGACTGCGTACAGTCATTGCTATATCATTGTCAGCATGATAGTCGCCTTCCTCCTCGGCTATTTCTGCGTCGGTATGACTGGCTGTCGCGTTGGTGCACATACACAGCACACCCATCAGACATCCGGCTATCGCCGCAAATGCCAAAGCCGGCACGATAGATACCCGAGGCTGCGAGCCGGGTTCTTTGGTCGGCAATACCTGTCTGTGACAGTTGTCCTGACACTCCGGGTCGGGGTTAGTAGTAGGTCGGTTCATAACAAGTCCATGGCATAGGTCAGATTACGTCTGCAAAATTAGCCAAAATTTCTCATTCCTCACCTTTTTCTGTTCTTAAATCTATTTTATAGTCAGAGCTCCTGCCCTCAGCAATGTGAGAACAGGAGCTCTGACTATAAAATAGACCTTTAAAGTAATCTTTAAGCGGTGACGCGTTCAAGCCATTTGAGCATAGCGAACATGGCGCCCATTGAGATAAGACAGACGCTCATGAAGACTACCCAAGCTACCCAGATTGGCGCGGCGTTGTAGATGAGCGGGCCGATCCAGAGCATGAGGTTACCGACGGCAGTTGCACCTAACCAGAGACCCTGGCAGAGACCCTGCATGTGGCTCGGAGCTACTTTCGATACGAATGAGAGGCCGAGGGGCGATATGAAGAGCTCGGCTACAGTCATGAAGAAGTAGTAGAGAATGAGTACCCACGGACCGGAAAGCATAGCTGTACGGGCTGCTTCTGGCATAGAGCGGAATTCTGTACCTGAGGGATAGCCCATATAGAGTGAGTAGAGAGTCATGAAGAGATAAGCTATCGAAGCCAGACCCATACCGATGGCTATCTTCTTAGGGGTTGATATTTCACGGCCTTTGCGTGTCAGCGATGTGAAGAGCATTATGACGAAAGGTGTCAAAACAATCACGAAGAAAGGATTGACAGCCTGCCAGATTTCGGGCGCTATAGATTTGGTGATTACGAAGTCACGTGCGAAGAGAGACATAGAGGTTCCGTTCTGGTGGAATGAGAACCAGAAGAATACGGCGATACCAAGCACTGCGAACAGAGCACCCATACGCTGTCTGATTTCTTTAGCCATAGCAGCTTTCTCTTCGGCTGAGATTTTGACATTTTCTGCTTTTTCTTTCTTTGCAGGCGAAGGAAGACCTTTCTTTGTAGCGAGGAATATGCAGAGAGAGATAAGCATGGCGGCTACAGAGGCGATGAATGAGTAGTGGATACCTGTGTTGAATACATCAAGGTACTGTGTACAAAAGTTGGATATAGCTTCGCGGGTTGCTTCGGCCTGCCCGCCTACCTGTGTAAGGAGAGCGTAGAAGTTATCCATGTTTTCCTGATTCATAGTGTCTGTGACACTTAGGAATTGGTGACACAGAGCAGGGAAACTGGCGTTGTAAGTCATACCGTTAGTTTCAAGCCACCAGCTACGCAGCATAGGAGCTACGAAAGGAGCTATGACACCACCGACATTAATGAAGACGTAGAAAATCTGGAAACCGGCATCACGCTGTGAAGCATATTTAGGATTGTCATAGAGCTGGCCGACGATAGCCTGCAGATTGCCTTTGAACAGGCCGTTGCCGAAGGCTATGAGGAAAAGGGCAGCGCAGGTCATCACTAACAGCCAGGTGGTATTACCTTCGGTAGCAAGTACCGGAATGGCGAGTACAATGTAACCGAGTGTCATGACAAGCAGACCTGAGATAATGGTACCCTTGTAGTTCTGGGTACGGTCGGCGATTGTACCGCCGACGAGAGCCAGAATGTAGATGCCAGCATAGAAGACAGAATAAATAATGGCGCTCTTCTCTTCGGAGAGACCGAACTTGGAGCAGAGGAAGAGCACGAGCACAGCGTTCATGATGTAGTATCCGAAACGCTCGCCCATGTTGCTCAACGCTGCGGGGATTAATCCCTTGGGGTGGTTTTTGAACATGGTGTTGGTTTGGGGTTAGAGTATTTGGGTAATTATTTTTTGCAAAAGCTTTGCTTTTGAACTGTACAGCTTCGCGCTGACGAAGGAGAACAAGCGAGAGGGCTTCGCACTGGCAAAGGGGAGAGGGTGAGAGCTTAGCGGGCGGCTTCGTCGAGGAGGCGGTAGGCGCGGGCGTAGTTCTTGATTTGTTTTACCATAGCGACAAGGCCGTTGCTACGAGTGGGAGAGAGATGCTCGCGCAGTCCGATTCGGTCGATGAAGTAAAGATCAGCGTCAGCTACTTCGGCAGGTGTATGACCGGAAAGCACACGCAGCAGTAAAGCTACAATGCCTTTGACAATCATAGCGTCGGAATCGGCCTGCAGCAGCATGTCGCCTTGTGGGTCACGCTCAGATGTGATCCATACGCGGCTTTGGCAACCTTCGATGAGATTGGCAGGTGTCTTGAGCGATTCGGGAAACTCCGGTAGCGTATTGCCGAGGTCGATGATGTAAGCATAACGGTCCATCCAGTCTGTGAGACCTTCAAACTCTTCGATTATTTCGTCCTGTGTTTCGTTGATAGTCATAGTTTTGAGTATTTTTAGAGGGCATAGTAAGGTATAATACATACTTACTATGCCGTATATTAAAGGCAAAGGTAACAAAACAACTCAATATCTCAAAGAAAAAAAGCTGTCAGTCGCCTGTAAGAGCTACGCAGGTCACAAGGCGCTGTTCGGTACCGTCACGTCGGTAAGAGGGCATTGTCATACCACCATCGGTGATGGTGTGGCGTGTGCAGAGCGATGAAGCTATTATATTAGCCGGTTGTAGACCGAGACTCAGGAGACGTGTACGGTTGACAGCCTCAAGATCGAGGTGAGGACGTGAGGGGTCAGGAGTGCTGTGTGTAAGTGGGTCAATATTCGGTGCGGTGTGCAGACAGTGCGCGAATCCTACACGGTCGAAATCAGCAGCGAGTTGTTCGGACACCTCATAACATCGCCAGCATATAGAGGGGCCGAACACCGCTGTCATGAGTGTTGGGTCGGCTCCACGCACACAGAGCTGTTCGACAGTACGATCTGCTATGCCGTAGAGTGAACCACGCCAGCCGGCATGTATGGCAGCTACAGCTCCGATGTCGGGTGCATGGAGTATGATGGGTACACAGTCAGCTGTACGTACTCCGATGAGCAGCGAGGTGTCAAAGGAGATAAGAGCATCGGTATCAGGATAGTCCCATAGATTTGGCTTTGCGACTCGTACATTGATAGAGTGAGTCTGCGACGGTGTTACAACCGATACCGGCAGGGTATCTTCACCGTCGTGGCCAGCTACGACGAAGGCTGTCATACCGGGTGCTTCATATAGCGGGATAAAGAGTTTCAATGGGTTAAGCAGTTGAAAGGTTTTATAGCTACACTCTCTGTATGTGAGGATAATGGCTTTATACAGATGCCACAGAGAGTGTAAAGCGGACACAAAGTTAGTTATTTCAGACGGGATAGAGTGGTTTTTTCTCGGAAAATTTGGAATAGCGGAAATAACTCACTAACTTTGCAGAGAAATATAAAGGCGGCTTGCGTGAGGCAGCCGCCTTTAACTTACGAGAATCTTTTTCGGGTCTGTCACTGCCGGATTATGCTTCGGGTTGTAGACAGGTCGGCGAAGGATTCCTTATTTTTTATCGTTTATTCAGATTAAAACACAATAATATATTACAACAATGGCAACATATCTGACCCAAGAGGGCTACAATAAGAAAATGGAAGAGTTGGCGGCGCTGGAAGCTCAGCGTCCCGCTATCAAACAGGCTATAGCCGAGGCACGCGATAAAGGTGACCTCTCTGAAAATGCCGAGTATGACGCTGCCAAGGAGGCACAGGGTATGCTCGAAATGAAGATAGCTAAACTCAAGGAATTAGTAGCTTCGGCACGTATTATCGACGACAGCAAACTTAACACCGAGGAGGTACAGATTCTCAACAAAGTTACCATACGCAACGTGGCTAACGGTATGACTATGACTTATACTATCGTAACTGAGAATGAAGCTAACCTACGTGAATTTAAGATTGCTTCCAATACTCCCATAGCACAGGGTCTGCTTGGTCACAAGGTAGGCGACGTAGTGCAGGTGAAAGCTCCGGCCGGTATCATCAATTTCGAGATAGTGAAGATTGAAATCTGATAACAGCAGGACGTCATGACCATATTTTCGAAAATCATAGCCGGAGAAATACCTTCGTATAAGGTGGCTGAGAACGATGAGTTCTATGCCTTTCTTGATATTAATCCGGTCAACTGGGGCCATACTCTCGTAGTACCTAAGCAGGAGATAGATTATATATTTGACATTGATGATGACCGTCTCGGCCGCATGATGGTATTTGCCAAGCGTGTTGCCAAGGCTCTGCGTAAGGTTATGCCGTGCCGTAAGGTCGGAGTGACGGTGCTCGGTCTGGAAGTACCTCATGCTCACATTCACCTTGTACCGCTGCAGAAAGAGGGCGACATGGATTTCCGACATAAAATCGACAATCCCGATCCGGCACGTATGAAGGAAATTGCCGACGCTGTGGCTAAGGAATTCGAGTAAATCAACCAAACCCCGGTGTCGCGGCGTTATAATGATGACTACACTATAACACCCTTTCACTACAAAACCTGAACAACGTGGAAATACAGAACCTCATCAAGATATACGAACGCAGCTTCATCGAGAACTGGGATCTCCCGGCACTCACTGAGTACACCACCCGCGAGACGCTTACATACGGCGAGTTGGCACGCGACATTGCTTTCATACATACATATTATGAATCACTTGGCCTGAAGCCGGGTGATAAGGTGGCATTATGCGGCCGTGATTCTATCCGCTGGGTGGAGGTCTACATGGCTACTATTACATACGGAGCCGTAATAGTACCGATACTTTCCGATTTCAATCCTGTGGACATCACCCACATTGTCAATCACTCGGAAGCACAGCTCTTCTATGTTTCCGAAGCTGTATGGGAGCATATAGAACCCGAGGCATTGCTTGAAGTCAAAGCTGTAAATTCTCTCGACCGCAAGTGTGTGCTTTATGACAGCCGTCATGAGCAGCTTCAGAGTGACATACCCAATTTGCGTCGTCGCTTCAACCGTCGATACAAGGGTGGTTACACCTCCCTGCATATACATTATGCCGACCGCAGCAATGACGAGGTAGCCGAAATTAATTACACATCGGGTACTACCGGTTTCTCGAAGGGTGTGATGCTTACAGGTGAGAATCTTGCAGGCAATGTATGTTTCGGTATGGAGCAGGTGCTTCACTTCCGAGGTTCGCGTGCGTTAGCCTTCCTGCCTTTAGCACATGCCTACGGATGTGCTTTTGACATGCTTACGCCTTTGGCTGTGGGCTCACATATCACACTGTTGTGTAAGACCCCGTCGCCGCGTGTGTTACTCAAGGCATTGGCCGAAGTGCGTCCGCATTTGGTTATATGTGTACCGCTCATTCTGGAGAAGATTTATAAGAATCAGATTCTGCCCCTTATCAGCAAAGGCAGTATGCGCTGGACTCTCGCCGTACCTCTGCTCGACACAATCATCTATTCCAAGATACGTAAGAAGCTTATAGATGCCTTCGGAGGTGAGTTTGAAGAGGTGATTGTAGGTGGTGCACCGCTCAATCATGAAGTGGAGGAATTTCTTAACAAGATTAAGTTCCCCTTTACAGTCGGTTACGGCATGACCGAATGCGGTCCGCTGATTTCCTATACACCATGGCGTGAGTTTCAGGTCGGTTCGTCGGGACGTACACTGCCTACTATGGAGTCGATGATACTTTCGTCCGACCCGGAGAATGTCCCTGGCGAGATATGTGTGCGCGGAGTCAACGTTATGAAGGGTTACTACAAGAATCCGGAGGCTACCGAACTTGTGCTCGACAAAGACGGTTGGTTGAAAACCGGCGATATGGGTACACGTTCTGCCGACGGAACTCTGTTCTTGCGCGGGCGCTCAAAGACGATGATTCTTACCGCTTCAGGACAGAACATTTATCCTGAAGAGATAGAAGCCAAGCTTAACAACATGCCTTTCGTGGCCGAAAGCCTTGTGATAGAGCATGACGGACGTCTGATGGCCCTCGTTTATCCTGACTACGATGCCACTGACCGCTTCGGCATCGCACTCTCCGACCTTGAGACAACTATGGAGACCACACGCAAGGACCTTAACAAACTCCTTGCTCCCTACGAACAGATTTCACGCATCAAGCTTATGCCCAACGAATTTGAAAAGACACCGAAACGCAGTATCAAGCGTTTCCTCTACACTCACTAATCATAGTCTGTACATAAAATAAAGGCTGAGGTTTATAAGACCTCAGCCTTTATTTTATGTACAGACTATGATTAAAAATACTAAAAGATTAATTTATAGAATTTTATATTATAAATCTTACTTTTTCTTGATTAGGAAGCGGTCACCGGTGGCCTTGACGATGTCTTCGTAGTAGCGTTTGTCGTAACCGGGCCATTCGGGAGAGGCGGGTATGCCGTATTCGGTGTATTTGAAGGAGCCGTCTTCGTTGGTCTTTTTACGGTTGCCGTCCATGAATTTCACAAGAAGATATTGGGCGAGGTCGCGATAAGCATCGGTAGCTTCGCGAGCTATCTCAGCACCTTCGGCATTGACTGAGGCACGGAGTGCAGCAAGATCGCCGGTTTGGTCGAGAGCAGCAAGTTCAGCGTCGCGTGCGGCACGCGAAGCGATGTATTTTGATTCCAGACCTCCTTGTACCTTGCGGATGTCGTCAATCATGAGGTCATAGCGGTTATAAGCCTGATTAGCTACCCAGTTGGTCATCCAGAAATTGGAATCCATAGAGAAATTGTTGATGTCACCGGGGCCTAACTGTGCGGGTACCTGTGTCATGGAGCAGTAGAAAGGCATATAGACCGAGGTATTGGTATCGTCAGTACCAAACCAGATTATACCGCCTACAGGGTCCGGCAACCAATCGCGGCTCTGGCTAACGAAACTCCATCCAGTCTGCTGTGTGCCTATGGCACGCTCCATACAGTACTCATTGCCGTCAACTTCAAACGACATGGGACGCCAGCGATAGGGCACATGGAATGGTCCTGCACCCGGGTCGGAAGTCATGTCGAAAGGTGTACCCTCGAAGTGGTCGCGCATACTGAGCTGCATATCTTCAAGCGATACTTTGCGGTCAGGCACTACATAGAGAGGGAACGGTTCGTCGCTTTCTCCGGCACACCACGCATAATAAGGCTCCATACTGTCGTTGAAGCGACGCAAGTATGACCATGCACGGGCGTCACAGCTGCGGCGTGTGGCGGCATCATGCTCACCGTAGACATCAGCAAAAGAGAAATCCTCATCCTTACCGTTGAAATATCCGCGTTTGCGTGCGAACGAAATCATATCTTTAGCATAGCGCACATTCTTTTTGTCCTTGAGGTCTACGCGGCGTATACGCGGCTCGTTGGCATGAGCGGCGATGGCATCGTCGGGTATACGGACAGCAATCCACACGGCGCCTTTTTCGGCGCCCTTACCTATCATCTCGAGTACCCATACTTCGTCCTTATCGGCTATGGAGAAGGATTCACCTTCGCTGGCATATCCGTATTTATCGACAAGGTCGGTCATTATATCCACAGCCTCTGAAGCCGATTTGGAGCGTTCGAGTGCTATCTGTATCAGCGAACCGTAGTCTATAATGGAATTACCGGTGGTGTCACGCAATTCTTCGCGTCCGCCCCATGTGGTTTCACCTATTGCTACCTGCCACTCATTCATATTGCCTACGACATTGTAAGTCTCGGCAGGCTGTGGAATTTCACCGAGAGGCTTGTTGGTATCCCATTCGATAATTTTGCGTACTTCACCGGGACGATGGCGTGCCGCCGGAGTATGAGTCAACATACCGTATAGGTTATGTGAGTCAGCAGCGTAGGTAATCATCACCGAGCCGTCGGTAGTAGCCTTCTTGCCGGCTATGAGATTGGTACAGGCCGAGGCATCGGTGCCCTGAGCGGCCAGAAGCGCAGCCAGTGTGAGGGCAGCGCCGATAGGATTCAGTTTCATAAGTTGGTCAGGTTATTATGTATGGGGACAAAAGTAATAAAAAGAGGTGAAAAAAACATATCGCAAGGACCTGAAAAACGCCGGCAAATGATTAATTTCGCGTTAAAATAAGAAATATATGCTGTTCATACGTTAATATTTGGTAGGCGATATATTTATGTCCCCTATATATAACTAAAGAATATTAACCCTTATAAACAGCATAATCTTTATGGACGAGAATAAAGAGATGAGAACATTTGAACAATTAGGTGTCGAACCGCGCCTGCTGAAGGCTATAAACGAATTGGGATTTGAATACCCAATGCCCATACAGGAGATGGTAATACCCCATCTTCTCGAAAAAGACGGTGATGTAGTGGGTCTGGCACAGACCGGTACCGGTAAGACAGCCGCTTTCGGTCTGCCGGTGCTGCAACGTATCGACACATCTAAAAATGTACCTCAGGCTCTCATTATAGCTCCGACACGCGAACTGTGTCTTCAGATAGCCGGCGACCTTGCCGATTTTGCAAAATATATTGATAATTTACGTATATTGCCTGTCTACGGCGGGTCGAGTATCGAGAGTCAGATACGTTCGCTGCGTAATGGCGTACAGGTAATTGTAGCTACTCCGGGCCGTCTGATTGACCTTATCAAACGTGGTGAGGTTAAACTCGGTAATGTGCATACTGTCATACTTGACGAGGCCGACGAAATGCTTAACATGGGCTTCCTTGATGACATTAAAGAGATACTCCAGCATGTGCCCGAAGAACGTAAGATGCTGATGTTCTCGGCTACAATGCCTAAGGAAATAGCCGGTATAGCCAAACAGTTCATGCATGACCCTGTGGAGTTTGTAGCCGGTAACAAGAACGAAGGCTCCAAGAATGTGAAGCACATCTACTACATGGTCAAGGCTCACGACAAGTATCTGGCCCTGAAACGTGTGGCAGACAATAATCCCGACATATACGCAATAATCTTCTGTCGTACCCGTAAAGATACACAGGAGATAGCCGACAAGCTTATAGCCGACGGTTATAATGCCGACTGTCTGCACGGTGACCTGTCACAGGCGCAGCGAGACCTTGCGATGAAGAAATTCCGTGACCATGTAACCCAGCTGCTTGTCTGCACCGATGTAGCGGCACGTGGTCTTGACGTGGACGATCTGACCCACGTTATCAATTACGGTCTGCCTGATGATGTAGCTGTCTATACGCACCGTTCGGGCCGTACGGGCCGTGCCCACAAAACCGGTGTGTCGGTTGCTATAATACACTCACGTGAAAAGAGCCGTCTGCGCGATATAGAGAAAATAATCGGTACCACTTTTGAGTATAAGAAGGTACCTACTCCTGACCACATCATCGAGAAGCAGCTTTATAATCTTGCCGACAGGCTTGAACGTGTACAGGTTGACGATGCCGAAATGGATAAGTATCTGCCCGGTGTGCGTAAGAAACTGGAGTGGCTTTCGGAAGAAGACCTTCTTAAACGTGTACTTTCGCTTGAATTTAACCGTCTGTTAAGCTACTATCAGAATATGCCTGATATAGACCTTAACGAGACTGACCGTAAGGGTGACAAGCGTGAGCGTAAAGGTGAGAAAGGCGAGCGTCGTGACAAGAAGGACAAAGACCGCCGTGTGGCTGAGGAAGGTATGGAACGCCTTATGGTCAATGTCGGTAAGGCACAGGGTTTCTTCCCCGGTAACCTCATGGAACTTGTCAACCGTGGTGTAGTGGGACCGAAACCTGAGATAGGACGTATCGACCTGCTGCCTGATTATACTCTCTTTGATGTTCGCAAAGAAGACGCCCACCGTGTAATAGAGGCTCTGCGTAATGCTGATTTCTTCGGTACCCGTATCCGTGCCGAGGTAGCTACCGACCGTGATTACGCAATGGAAGCACGCGACCGCCGCGAGAAGAAACGCCGTAAAGATGACAAACATGCCGACAGTTCTCACGGCCGTAAAAGTGACAAGAAAGACAAAAAGGAAAAGAAGGATAAAAAATCGAAGAAAGAGTCGAAGAAACCGGAATACAACGGTAACTACGACATATTTATGAAAAAGAAATAATATAATGCGACCAATCTCACTGCTCGCCGCTATAACTGTGGCATGGATACTGGCTTTGCTGACTCCTGAGGCTTCCGGAGCTTCGCGTGGTGATACTATATCGGTACGCCGGGCTTTCGTCGAACTTCCGGCTACCACACTTGACCTGCTGCCGCATGACACACGTCTTGATATGCTCGACTACTTTGACGTTGACAGTATCTACCGTGCTCCCAATACTATGGACGGTCGTTCGTGGCTTGAAACAGTGACTCAGAATTACATGAAAGTAGTTATGACACCTGTCAGCACTCTTGAAATTAAGGTGCTGCCGGGTGGCAAACGCGGCGATACAGTGATGACGGTTTATACTATAGGCGGGGGTAGTCAGGCTGCCGACAGCGAGGTGCAGTTCTATGATGCCGCACTCCGTCCGCTCGATACTTCGAAGCTTTTCAAACCGGCTGTGCTATCTGACTTTGTGGAAGTACCTAAAGATAAGGCAGGAAAGAGCACTACTGGGGAAGCTCCGCTGACAAAACGTGACATCGAAGCTCTTGTTCCTTTCCCAACGGTGGAATATTCCGCTTCACCGGAGAATACCAGCCTTACCGGACGTCTGACAGTCGGTAAATACATGGACCTTGAGAGCTACCGACGCCTTGAGCCATGCCTTACCGGCCCTGTCACTTACCGCTGGGACGGCACACGCTTCCGGCTGGATAAATAGCGCAGGCTGATAACTCGGATAAGTTTTATAAATCTTATAAGTCTTATAAGTCTTATAAATCTTATAATTCGGATAAGTCTGATAACTCGGATAAATTGCCGGCTGGTGTGCCTCCTGGTTCTGTGTGCGAGCTTCAGCTCGCAATTCCAATAACTCCCATTAATCCCAACCCTAAAACCTCATGAACAAAAAAGTCAGGGTGCGTTTCGCACCGTCGCCCACCGGGCCTCTTCATATCGGTGGCGTGCGTACGGCCCTCTATAACTATCTTTTTGCCCGCAAAAATGGCGGCGATATGATTCTGCGTATCGAAGATACTGATAGTAACCGCTTTGTGCCTGGTGCTGAAGACTACATCAACGAGAGCCTCAAGTGGCTCGGTATCGGTATTGACGAAGGTGTGCGCGAAGGTGGCGCTTACGGTCCTTATAAGCAGAGCGAACGTCGCGACATATATCGTCGCCATGTTGATCAGCTTCTGAAGGACGGTAAGGCTTACATTGCCTTTGATACTCCTGAAGAATTAGCTGCTATCCGTGCCGAAGTACCCAATTTTCAGTATGATGCTTCGACACGCGGACGTATGCGTAACTCACTTACTATGCCTGCCGATGAGGTGCAACGTCTTATAGATGCCGGCGAACAATATGTGGTACGCTTCAAGATAGACCCGGGTCGTGAAGTCAGGGTCAATGACCTTATACGTGGTGAAGTTGTTATCAACTCGTCTGTACTTGATGACAAGGTACTCTACAAAAGCGTTGACGGTCTGCCGACCTATCACCTTGCCAATATTGTCGATGACCATTTGATGGAAGTGACACACGTAATACGCGGCGAGGAGTGGCTGCCTTCGGCTCCGCTTCATGTACTGCTTTATGAAGCTTTCGGCTGGACAGACACTATGCCACGTTTCGCTCACTTACCTCTGCTGCTTAAACCGGTAGGCAACGGCAAGCTGTCGAAACGTGACGGCGATAAGTTAGGCTTCCCGGTGTTCCCGCTTGAATGGCATGACCCCAAATCAGGTGAAGTGTCATCGGGCTATCGCGAGAAAGGTTATCTACCAGAGGCAGTAATTAATTTCCTTGCTCTGTTAGGCTGGAATCCCGGTGATGACAGCGAGCTGATGGATATGCAGCAGCTTATCGCTAAATTTGATCTCGAACATTGCTCGAAGAGCGGTGCCAAGTTCGATTATCAGAAGGGCACATGGTTTAACCATGAATACATGATGCGTCTTCCCGATGAACGTCTTGGCGAACTGTTTATGCCGATAGTACGCGAGAAGACCGGTAAGGAGTTTGATCCGGAGTACGTAGCCCGTGCTGCATCTCTGGTAAAGGGTCGGGTTAATTTTGCCGGTGACCTATGGGATCAGGCTGATTTCTTCTTTAAAGCTCCGACTGAATATGCTGCCAAAGACGTGAAGAAGCGTTGGAGTGCCGACACACCGCGTATTATGGGTGAGCTTATAGAAGTGCTCGAAGGCATAGACGATATGAGTTCGGCTAACGCCGAGAAGATTGTTCTCGACTGGATAGCTTCAAAAGGGTATCATCTCGGCAACGTAATGAATGCATTCCGTCTGGCTGTTGTAGGTGCCTGTCGTGGTCCGCACATGTTTGATATTACCGAGCTTATGCCCCGTGAGGAGGTTATAGCCCGTGTACGCCGTGCCATAGAGCAAATACCCGCACCTGAGGCATGAGCCGTCTGACACGCAAACTGAAAGATATAGGGGCCTTTGTCAACGAAGCCTGCAGGCAATCGTTTGAAGGCCCCTTTTATAATCTGTCAATGGGTGTTTACGGACTCGGTATAAAAATAGCTTCGATACGTAACCCCAAGGCTGCAAAGATGACTTCGGGTCATCGTGAGGTCTGGCGTCGGCTACAGGAGGGTCTGCAACCGGGTGCACGTTATATATGGATTCATGCAGCTTCGTTAGGTGAGTTTGAACAGGGACGTCCTCTGATTGAGCGCATAAAACGCGAGTGCCCTGAATATAAGGTTCTGCTTACCTTTTTTTCTCCCTCAGGTTATGAAATCCGTAAAAATTACGATAAGGCTGATCTAATTTGCTATCTGCCTATAGATACGGCATCTAATGCGCGTCGTTTTGTAGAGATAGTACGTCCTGAGAAGGCAGTTTTTGTCAAGTATGAGTTCTGGCGCAATTATTTGCGTCAGCTTAACGTTCATACTATACCTACTTATCTGATAAGTGGTATTTTTTTGCCTCAGCAGCGCTTTTTTAAACGCGGCGGCAGTTGGTATCGCGCATGGCTGCGATGGTTTGACCGGCTTTTTGTACAGGATCGTCGTAGTGCGGAGCTGCTTGCATCTGTTGGTATAGACCGTGTGACAATAGCCGGTGACACCCGTTTTGATCGTGTGGCTGACATACGTAATTCGGCACGCCGTCACCCTCTGCTTGACCGTTTTGCCGGTTGGAAAGGGGATAGTCCTCACACTACTCCTGTACTTATGGCCGGCAGTAGCTGGCCGGCAGATGAAGATGTGTACACCCCTTGGGTAAATGCTCATTCATCGGTAAAATTAGTGGTAGCTCCGCATGAGTTTGATTCCGAGCGCCTGAAAGTGCTAAAAGGACGGTTTACCAATGGTGCCGTTCTGTTGAGTGAAGCAGAGCGTAATCCGGAATTGCTTGACAAGACTCAGGTGCTTATCATCGACTGTTTCGGTCTGCTCTCGTCAGCTTACGCATACGCCGATGTAGCCTACGTGGGAGGAGGTTTCGGTACAGGTATACACAATATCAACGAGGCAGCTGCTCACGGCATACCGGTGATGTTCGGTCCGAAGCATGATAAATTTCTTGAGGCGGAAGAACTCAAAACACTCGGTGGAGGTATAGCCGTATCTTCGCGAGAAGGCTTCGAAACGAATGCCTCACGTCTGCTCTTCGATCCTGCAGAGCGTGAGCGTCGCGGGCGCTGGGCAGGTGAATACATAGCAGAGAAGACCGGTGCTACCGGTATCATATTCGATACTCTTTTTCCGCCGGATAAATAATACATAACATTTTCAAAATCCCACAGCTAACATGCCGACAAGATTTATCAGTATATTCCGCTTAACAGTGTGTGTTGTCGGTGTAGTCCTGCTGTTGTGTTCCGGAGGCTGTCGCGGTGCTAAGCTAAGCGAGGCTGACGAACAGATGTGGCGTGGCGAATACTATGACGCTGCACGTACTTACCGCAAGGTCTACAACCGACTTACCAAACGTGAAGACCGTCCGTTGCGCGGTGAAGTCGCTTATAAAATGGCGACCTGTTACCGTAAACTGAACATGGCTGCCCGTGCGTCAGCTGCTTATCAGAATGCTTTGCGATATGAGTATCCTGATTCTATGGCCTGGTACTGGCTTGCCCGATCTTTACAGGCAGAAGGAAAGTATGCAGCAGCCCTTGATGCTTACGGCACTTTCTTAGATTATATACCCGGTGACAAACTTGCTCTTGACGGAGCGGCCGGCGCCCGCCGCGCCCTTGCTTCCAAAGGACAGAAGAACCGTTATATAGTAAAGAATGCCAAACTCTTCAATTCGCGACGCAGTGATTTCGCTCCTATGTATCTCGATAAAAGCTACGATCAGCTTTATTTTACCACAACTACCGAGAAAGCCATAGGGGAGAACAAATCAGAAATCACCGGTATGAAACGCGGTGACATCTGGGTAGCCAAGAAAGATGAAAACGGTGTGTGGCAGCGTCCGGAGCCTGTAGAGGGAGAACTGAATTCCGAAGCTGACGAGGGTATAGTCAGTTTCAGTCCTGACGGTCAGACCATGTATCTTACCCGTGCCTTGCGTTCTCCCACATCAAGCACTACGGTGGAGATTCATACTTCGCGCCGTAGTGATGCTTCATGGAGTGCGCCGCAGAAATTTGAGATTGTCAGTGACTCGATTACAGCTGTAGGACATCCCGCCGTATCGCCTGACGGCCGTTATCTCTATTTTACTTCCGATATGCCCGGAGGATACGGCGGTCGTGATATATGGCGCATAAACCTGAATGAACGCGCCGGCAGTCTTGAGAATCTCGGTCCCCAGATTAATACTGAAGGTGACGAAATGTTTCCATACGTCCGTAGTGACTCGGTACTTTACTTCTCAAGTGACGGTCATCCCGGCTTCGGCGGTCTTGACCTCTTTGTAGCGCGTCTTAACTCTACCGGTGACCGCTGGAGTATAGAAAATATGGGTCAGCCTATGAACAGTGCTGGTGACGATTTCGGTATTACGTTCGGTCCCGGAGAGACGGGCTTCTTCAGTAGTAATCGTGGTGACGGACGCGGTTATGATCATATCTATAGTTTTGAATGTCCGGAAATCAAGGTCACTATATCAGGCTGGGTACTTGATAAAGATGAGGAACCTGTACCGAATGCTGTTATACGTATAGTAGGTGATGACGGTAGCAATCAGAAGGAGGTAGCCCGTGATGACGGTAGCTTCCGTTTTCGCCTCGAACGTGGTGTGCGTTATGTGATGCTGGCCGGTGCACCAGGCTATCTGAATGTAAAGCAAGAGTTCGAAAGCGATATGGAAGAGGAAGATGCCGACTATGGTGTTGACTTTATTCTTGCTGCTATTGATAAGCCACAGATGGTGGAAAACATCTTCTATGACTTTGACCGAGCCACTCTCAGACCCGAAAGTGAGACCGCTCTTGATGAGATAATAACTATGTTGGCCGATAATCCGCATGTCACTATAGAAATGGCCTCACATACAGACCGTAAGGGAAGCGATGAATACAACATGGCTCTGAGCGAACGCCGTGCCAAGAGTGTCATTGATTATCTCGTGGCACATGGTGTGGCAGCTGACAGGCTTACTTATCAAGGCTATGGCGAGTCGCAGCCTAAGACTATCACCAAACGACTGGCACGCGAATATCCTCAGTTTCCTGAAGGAACTGTACTTACTGAAGAATTTGTCGAAAGTCTCAGTGAAGAGGACCAGGAAGCAGCCGATCAGATAAACCGCCGTACAGAGTTTCAAGTTACTTCCACCACATACGAGTTCTATTGAAGCTATGAAGTATAAAAGTCGCGGGGGTTGACTTTTAAAGCCCCCGACAGTGTCTTATAAACATCTCCCCACCCA
>CAMWVA010000035.1 GCA_947177575.1 uncultured Porphyromonadaceae bacterium
TCGAACCGGCACGGATTGCTCCATTGGTGTTTGAGACCAACGCGTCTACCGATTCCGCCATCAGGGCTTTTGCACGGCAAAGTTAAGGCTTTTATTTTTGCTGTGCAAATTATTGGATAGCTATTTTTACATTACTCTTGTGAATAGGACAGCTATAGAATAAATAAAGGAGCGGTTTACTGATAGCCTATCTTGGCTTTGCGTACAACCTTCCAACAACCGCCTTCGAATACGGCGGTTCCGGACGACTCGGTAAGAATACGCTTTTTACCAGACGTTGCGGTAATATCAGTGCATACACAGCCGCCGGATAATACATGATCGGGATTAGCCAGAGCACGCTCCCAGACCTCGGTATTATTAGCTACACGGAAGGTACCGGCATAGCCATCATTAGTTTCCAGACGGTAAACAGAGGCTTCAGGTTTAAGATTACGGTCAGCTCTCACAAAAATGCCCTTGTTATTGACACGTCCAAGATATATGACTGCTGTCGGTCGTGGCTGCGGAGCACTGGCAGCATCCGGATTAACAATACTTTCCGGTTCAGGCATCTGACGTTTTGAGTCAGTAGAGGCAGCCTGACGTTTGGTTTCGGAATTAGCCTGACGTTTTGACTCGGTTGAAGAAGGCTGACGTTTTGAGTCAGCAGCTGCTTGGCGTTTCGACTCCGATGCAGCCTGACGTTCGGTAGCTTGCGGAGCAGCAGAAGATGTCTGTACAGAAGCTTTTGAAGAACGGTCTGTGGCGAGTTCTTGTTCCAGTTGATTTATACGTGCGGTGAGAGCGGCTATGCGCTTACGCTGTTCGTTACATTGTTCTGACATAACATCACGCTCGTTCTCAGCTTGTCGGGCACGGTCACGCCATTCGGTAAGTTCAGGAGCAACCAGCGAGGCGCTACCGACAGTCGGTATATGTTGAGGCTGGGGCTTATCAATAGGTTTATCATAAAGGTCATCGTCGTCATTATTTGAATTCTGCGATTTGAGGACACGTGACGCAAATACTACCAGACCTACCACTACAGCCACAAGACCACATAATATCAGTATATATACCCAAGTATAACTGTTCTGTTTCTTAGAGCCGGCAGGTTCGTCGTTCACGATATTATCTAAATTAAGAAGCTCAGCTTCTGCTTCTGCTATAGCACGTGCAGCAGCACTGTCAGCTGATATATCAGCTGGAGTTACCGTTGCTGGGGCAGGAGAGGTAGCCGGTTTGGTATTAGCCGGCTTAGTATCTGCCGGTTTGGTATCTGTTGGTTTAGAAGCAGCTGGGGCGGCAGGTGTCGGCGCAGGTGTCGGTGTTGAAGATGATGCTACGGAGGGAGCAGTCACATTCATACTACTCAGTCGCTTACGCACACTGCTTTTGGCCACCTTGCCCTTAGCTATAAGTCCCGGTGATGCAAAAAAAGTCTCTGACCAGTAACGTACAAGTTGGTCCTTATCCCATCCGGCGTAATCACCCGGTACAGATACGGCTTTAAAACTCTTGATATTTTCTTTTTCCTTAGGCTTAAGGCGTTTCTCAAGGTCAGCCATAGTAACGGCATTAACCTTATCAAGATAGTCCGAACCGTTATTGGCATAACGCAAATATAGCTTGGCCGTTATAGCCTTAGCTTCCTCCATCTCCCGGTCGGTCACTGCGTGGCCGCTCAGCACGCACGTCACCACAAGCAGCAGCATTGATATGTATCGTTTCATATCCACGATTTAAATTAATATCTCATTTTATTATGACTTGCGTGCCCCATACACATCATCGGGCAACATTACATTAGGCACTGCAAAATTAAACAAATTTCTCCTTTCCGCGAAACACAAATACTTATATAATATAAATAAATATCTTAAAGGCTTCGACGCAGACGTGCCGGAGGAACGCCCAGACGGTCACGATATTTTGCTACTGTACGGCGTGACACATCGTAACCTCGTTTCTCCATCTCCAGTCTTATTTTTTCATCACTCAGAGGATGCCGCTTATCCTCGGCTTCTACTATAGCTTCTATCTCAGCTTCCATCTTGCGATTGGTCAGTACAGCTCCGTCACTGCCTTCATCATTTTCATCTCCTATCGAATCACTGAAAAAGAACCGCAATGGAAATACGCCCCAAGGTGTAGCCACATACTTATTATTTGTAGCTCGTGATATTACAGAAGGGTCAAGCCCTGTCATAGCTGTTATGTCTTTGATAAGCATAGGCTTAAGGCGATATACATCTTCAGTCAGGAAATATTCGCGCTGTATTCTGACTATAGCTGTCACCACATCAAGCATAGTCTGCTGACGCTGCCGCAGTATACGTATGAAGTCACGTGCATCGTTATAACGGGTAGTTATAAATACATTGGTTTTTTTAGGATTGCGTCGCTCGGCTGCTGTGGTTTTAAGCTGCCGCACAGCCTGCTCGAAAGTAGTATCTATACGTAGTTCCGGCAGACGATTGTTAAGCGTGATAGTGAGATTACCGCCGTCATTATCTACTATCACGTCAGGAACTATGGCCCGGGCATTGTCAGCGCTTCCGCCTAAAGCAGCTCCCGGTTTAGGATTCAGACGGACTATGAGGTCTATGGCTTCCGATACCTGTGCAGGAGTCAGTTTTAAAGCCTTGGCTATACGCGGCGTGTGCTTTTTGGTAAAAGCTTCAAACTGGTCACGCACTATACGCAGAGCATTATTCCGCACTTTTCCGGCAGGCATACGTTCGAGCTGTAAACGCAGGCACTCCTGCAGATCGAAGGCTCCGATGCCCGGCGGGTCAAGAGAGCGTATCTGAGCCAGTACATGCTCAGCCTGTGCACGGCTCACATCTATGCCCGGACCAAATGCAAGATCATCAATCATCTGATTGAGACTGCGGCGCAAATAGCCATTCGAATCAAGATTACCTATTATATAACGCGCTATCTGCATTTCCTCTTCACTTAGCGGACGTTCAGAAATCTGGCGCTCAAGACTGTCATAAAGATTTTCACCCTCAGCAGGCAACCACGAAGCATAGTCATTATCACTGCTATCGGAATAATCACGACGCGACATACGTTCGGTAGTATAATCTATCGGTCCGCGACAGTTGTCGGCATCATATACACGTGTCGACACTGCCCCTTCGGGTGTAACTTCTACGGAAGCCGATACGGTATCACCGGCCTCCAGTGCCGGATTGTCTTCCAGCTCACGTTCCACTGCCTCGTCAAGTTCGGGTGCGGTATATTCCAGCAGATGTACAAATCGCAACTGCTGTTGTGTCAGCCCCGTGACGGTACGTAATTCCTGATCTAATCCTACTTTATTTACTGAAGACATGATTGGGTGATATGCTTCACTGTTTATACTCACTGACAGGCATATTTTTTTGGTATTTCCCCATATCGGCGAGTAACAGGTGCGAATTTAATACTTTTTTAGTGGCTTTCAATAAAAATACCGGCTTAAAAATTGCCGACCTAATAAAAATTATCTAATTTTGTGGCTTGAAATACGCCGGCTACCTCGCAGGCAGCCGGTAAAGTCGTGTACCTATTCCGTGCCACAGATAACGGATAAGGCGCTTGACTCTGTTTTCAATTGAATTTATAAGTGTTACAATATACACTCTAACAGCTACTTAATAACTGACAATGGCTTCTAACAAACCTCAGTCTCAGTATGATGAGACTGCGATCGACAACCTTAACACTCACCTCACCTCGGCCGGACAGAAATTGGCTAACAATAAGAAGTATATCTTCTGGGGTATAGGTGCCGTGCTGGCAGTGGGCGCCTTCGTTATCGGCTATCTCTGCATTTTCCGCAATCCACGTCTCAACACTTCATGGGAGGCGTATGACAAAGTTGAAATCGCCGCTCTCGGCAACGATTCTGTTGCCGCAGCCGAATACGCTAAAGTGGCCGACAAGTATTCATCTACCGATGCCGGTAAGATGGCTGCTCTTGCTGCCGCTGAAGCTCTCTACAATTCCGGCAAGTATGAAGAGGCTATAAAATATCTCAATAAGTTCTCTTCAAAAGACGAGATACTTGAAGCAAATGCTATAGTATTACTCGGCGACTGCTATGTCAACGTCAAGAAGTATGACGATGCTCTTAATGCCTTCCAGAAGGCCATACGTAGCGCTAACGGTAATCCTCAGATTGTACCGCGTGTGCTTCTCAAAGAGGCTGTGATTTATGACGAACAGAAGAAGTATGATCAGGCTCTGAAGTGCTATGAAATGATACATACTGACTTCCCGCAGTTCACACCCGGCAACGGTGTACAGCTTGAAGCTTATATCGAACGTGAAAAAGCCCGTCTGGGCCGGTAAGCTATCTTACCTCTACCTCAGAGACAAATAATAAAACACTTTGCTTTTCTGATGAGGGCACTGTCTGCACGGCAGTGCCCTTTTCTTTTAATTCCGACTATGGAAACCGTGATGCTCAATCAGTCGGTGAGTAAGACCAAGTCCTTTCATACCGCAACGAAGTATGATATATGAGATTACGCCTGTGATGGTAAGAGGGAGGGCAAATTCATAGCCACCGCTCATTTCCATAGTGATAAAAATAGCCATAAGAGGAGCCTGTATAGTACCAGCCATAACACCGGCCATACCGAGATAGGCAAAAGTACCTACCGGCAGGGTACAGCCACCGAAAGATTCCCACATAAATCCGAAAAGCACTCCGGCAATACACCCGGCAAACAGTGTAGGCGCAAAGTCACCGGCCACACCGCCACTGGAGTTACTCGACGCACAGGCCCAACATTTAAGGAGTAATATAGACATAGCCACAGTCATCAACATCCACGTCCCGCGCATGAAAGGTTCCAGTACACTACCGTGTGCCATAGCCATATAGTCCCCATTTATGATGTGCCCCATAACAGGATAACCGGTGCTGTAAAGAGCCGGAAATAATAAAAGGATTCCTCCGACCGCCACACCACCGGTAACGTTACGCAGCCATGGATTATGAATATTTTTATAAAATATGTCCAGATGGTGCATTACTTTCGAGTAGTAGAGTGAATATATACCGCAGAATATACCTAATGCCACTACAGCTATAAGATGTGAAAGGTCAACACCGGCTACAGGTTTAAACATAAGGTCAGTATGGAAACCGCTACAAGTATATATGGTAAGATATGAAGCCAGACATGATGTGGCGACTGCCAGAACAGATACAGTAGTCAGTTCTATACGCAGTAACTCAAGGGTAAACATCAGGCCGCCTATAGGAGCACTGAAAATACCGGCTATGCCTGCACCGGCACCACATCCTATAAGAACCTTCAGCATACGAGGCTGAAGTCCCAGCCACTGGCCGAAGTTACTACCTATGGCAGCCCCGGCATAAGCGATAGGGCCTTCGCCACCAGCCGAACCACCCATACCTAAAGTTATAGTACCTCCGACTATAGGTGAATACATAATGTTACGCCGCAGCCGGTAACTTCCTTCTTTCAAATCCTGCAGAAGCTGTGCACAGCCGTGTGTAAGATTTGTATGTATAATGTAACGGGTGAATATACCTGTTAACAATATACCCACAATGGGCACAGCTATTATCCACCAATTATGTCCCCATTCTGAAATACGAGGCGTGAATATACCTGCCACCAGAGATATAAGGTGTTTGAAAATATATGCTCCAAAACCTGCCAGACACCCTACCACCGAAGCTAAGATAAGAATAAACACATAGTCTGACACATAGCGTTTGCGCCATGCGTCGAATTTAGAGAAATTAGTGACGGTAAGGTCATTTGTCGTAGGGTCCGTAATGTTCATAGAGTGTACTTGATATTATAGAGTCTCTATCACTATAACATATTTTTTACAATATAACGTGCAGACAGCTCTTTTATTAAAACTTATTAACATTTGAAGATAGGCAAATAAAAAAGGTGGCTTACATTCACATGCGAGTCACCTTCAAGAACGTTTGTTTTTATCTTAAACTTCTACTCTTTTACAAAAAATATTTTGTCCTGATTATTTCTGTTTGATAATTCTTATCGCAGCTCCGCCACCGGGTGCAAGAGGTTGCTTGAGTTTAGCACCGGGGTTTACCTTCACTGTGCGTATGCGATAAGCCTGTGGATTATCTTTCCAGTGGGCACCGGGTGCATCTTCATATATAGTAGCTTCATATTCGTGCCCCTTGGGTAGAAAACTGAGGTCAATAACCGCTTCTCGGCTATTCTCGTCAGTTATAGCACCTACATACCAGTCATCGGAGTTCTTGTCAAGGCGTGCAACGGTTATATATCTGTTGGGTTCAGCTTCAAGATAATGTGAGTCGGCCCAGTCAACAGGCACATCTTTGATAAACTGGAAAGCATCGGGGAAACGTTCGTAATTTTCAGGCAGGTCACAGGCCATCTGCATAGGAGAAGGCATAGTGAGATACAGTGCTAACTGACGCGCCAGTGTAGTACCGGCCTGCGAATCCTTACCTTCACCATAATAACTCATACGAGTCTCAAAAAGTCCCGGTGTGTAGTCCATCGGGCCACCTTTAAGACGGGTAAAAGGAAGAATACATGTATGTGAAGGCGGATTACCTCCCATTGATTCAAATTCACCTCCGCGTGCTGACTCCTGTGCAAGCCAGTTAGGATAAGTGCGGCACAATCCGGTAGGTCGCGGAGCTTCATGACTGTCTACCATAATCTGATAGTCAGCAGCACGTTCTATTACATGACGGGCATGGTCTACCATCCACTGCGAAGTATGATGTTCCGAACGTGGTATTATAGCTCCTACATAACCTGTCTTTACAGCATCGTAATTATTATCCTTCATAAACTTGAAAGCTCTGTCGAGCTGAAGTTCATAATCGGCTGCGTTAGCTGCCGTCTCATGGTGCATTATAAGCTTTACTTCCTTATCGGCCGCATAATCACGCAGAGCGGGTAAATCAAAATCAGGATAAGGCTTATCAAACAGAAACTGACGGTTCTTTCGATAACTGGCCCAGTCTTCCCAACCTTCGTTCCAACCTTCGACAAGCACCCCGTCTATACCGTGCTCAGCTGCGAAGTCAATGTAACGCTTCACATTCTCTGTGTTGGCCGGGTGACGTCCGTTAGGTTTCAGAGCAGAATAATCGGTAATACCTGGCTTGGCAAGATAATCGTCAGAATACGCCCATGTCTTGACATTACCGGTAAACATTTCCCACCATACACCGATGAATTTCATAGGCTTTATCCATGAAGTATCCTCTATTTTACAAGGTTCGTTCAGATTCAATACAAGCTGGGAGGCCAGTATATCGCGGGCATCATCGCTGACTATCAGTGTGCGCCACGGAGTCTTAAAAGGTAATTGCAGATAGGCACTTACACCTAAACGGTCAGGTACCAGATGCGACTTCATCGAGTATGTCTCAGGGTCCACATCAAGCAGCATAGCCGGATAGCCGTCAAGAGCCGCTTCGTGAGCATTGATATACACCGAATCGTCAGTCTTAATCAGCATAGGCGTCTGTATTACTACTCCGTCGGCACGTTGGGCTTCAGTATGACGTTTGTAATTACCTAACGCTTCGGGCAGACCGGAAAAAGTAGTTTCAGACCATAGATACTCATCTGTGTCATAATCACCGGGTATACAATAGAGCTTGTGATCACCGGTGTAGTTAAATTCAGTCAGTTCGTCTTTCAGAGTCAGATAGTTCGGACCATTCTGTACCGGCAGTTCATAGCGGAAGCCCAGACCATCGTCAAACACACGGAAACGCACTGTCATAAGACGCTCAGGATTGTCAGCTTTCAGATTAACGGCCAGTTCCTTAAAATGGTCATGCACATCGGAATATTCTCCCCATACCGGCTGCCATGTACGATCAACCGTCACAGTATCTATATCCTCTATACGGAAACCATCGGTAAAAGCGGTTTCGTCAGCTTTAAGGCCGAGTCGGCTCGGCGCCACTATGGTCTTACCCTTGTATTCAAGAGTATATATAGGTACGCCTGAAGCGTCCACATCAACATCAAGTCGTAAATCTCCCGACGGGGAAGTAATACCAACGGCCGCCATATTCATAGCGCCCGTGAGCATAGCGAGTGAAATCAAATGTTTCATACAGATTCTGACTGTACTGTTTAATTCATAAGTATTGTATAGCTATACGGTTGCAGCTCAAGAGTCACAGGTACAGCTATTGTTTTACTGTCAATCAGGTCGGTCATCGTCGCCCCGGCAAGAGTAATCGGAGTCCGTACAGTCTGCGTAGTATTTTCAGTATTGACAGCTACCAGAAGACTGTGACCGGGTATAGAACGAGTGAAACATACCACCGAAGAACCGGAGTAATCACGTAGTTCACCGCGACGAACCTCAGCCGAATTTCTGAAAGCATCATTTATCTTTTTGTAAACCGCTGTCAGTTCTGATGAGAATTCAAGAGGATTATAATTGAAAAATGAAAGCTTTCCACTAAGTCCCTTAACGTCCATTGAAGAGTATATCATCGGTGTGCCGTTGAACATCGAAGCTAATACATAAGCGGCTGGAATAGCCTCAGCCGATCCGAAGAGTCTGTCAATGTTATTGTCGGCAGCTACGTCGTGATTAAAGGCATAGCGTAATATAGACTTACCGTCAGGTACCTTTGCGAGCGCTTCCTCAGCCTCTTTGACAACTTCAGCAGGTTTACCACCGTTGAAAGCAGCCGAAATAGCAGCCGTACAGTTCCAGTCATAAATCATATCGAAGCCATCAGCATAATACGCAGCATTACCTGTCTCGGCAAGCATTATCAGCTCTGGATGAGAGGCATGAAGGTCAGCGATAGTTTTGCTCCAGAACTCCTGCGGTACGCCTTCTACATAATCACATCTGAAGCCGTCGATACCGGCCTGTTCCACCCAGAACGACATGGCTTCTGCCATAGCCGTACATGTAGCGGAATTATTGAAGTCAAGCTGCGCTACATCAGGCCAGCCTTCCGGCGATACTATATGCCCTTCAGAATCCTTATCATAGCGATCAGTATGTTCTGTTATCCACGGATGATCCCAAGAAGTATGATTGGCTACCCAATCGAGCATTACCTTCATACCCTTCGAATGTGCCGAGTTGACAAGCTCCTTCAGATCAGCCATAGTGCCATAACGAGGATTGACAGACTTGAAATCACGTATACAGTACGGAGAGCCTATACTGTTCTGCTCACCCGTTGTGAAAACAGGCATTATCCACACAATATCACACCCCATTTCTGATATACGCGGCAGTTGGGCAGTGAGTGCCTTCAGACATTCGTGTTCACCGAAGAAACGTGGATTTGCCTGATATATTACGTTAGTTGATACCTCATTACCCACTATCGGTTCGGCAGGATTAACAGGCATATCTATTTCGTATGATGTACAGCCTGTCATAGTCAGAGCTGTCACCACAGTAGCGAAAGAGGCTTTTATATTCTTTTTAATGTTCGGTATCATCTGAGTTCTGCCTTATCGGGATAAGCGGTTATATAATAATCTTTATCAATGGTTATAGTCAAGGCATCATACTGAGTGCCGTTGTTATCATTGAAAATAAGGTTTTCGGTCTCACCGGAGCCTTCCACAGTGAATACTGTATAGCTCACACCGTCAATTTCACGGATATCATCAGATTTTGTACCGGGCCAGCCACCGAATATTTCCTTATCTCCGTAAGCATACACATAGAAACTGTCCCAACCTGTGAGATTCTCGATATAGATGCTGTATTCACTTACTACCGGATCCGGCTCGGTTGTGCCGGATGGTTTATAAGTAGAGGGATCAATTTCTTTAGCTCCTGAAGCAGTCAGTTCGACATATACATCACGGTCAAGATTAAATACTACTACATCATCTATCTGTTTGCCGTTGCCATTGTTAAGAATAACATGTTCTTCAAGGCCTGCGTCACAGTTGGCGGCACCGAGATCAAAATAAGTATAAGTCACACCGTTTATAATCTGTGTACCCGTAGGAGCCATGCCTGGCCAACCACCGTTAAGGTCGTTTACTGTACCCCACATATAGAGATAAAGTGCTTCCCAGCCTGTAAGATCGGCTACAAACACTGTATAACCGTCATGAGTCACAACTGAAGAAGGGTCGAATTCATTTACGCCTTCCGGAGTCAGTTCAAGATAGAAGTCCTGATTAAGTGTGACATTATAGTCGCCCAACTGCTTGCCTTCACCGTTATTGTTAAATATAAGGTTCAGATTCAGACCTTCGTTGGCTGCGCCTGTATCGAAATATTTGTAATTGATACCATCTATCTCTATTTTACCGGTAGGTCTCATTCCGGGCCAGCCGCCGAATGCTTCGGCATCTCCCCATGCGTACATGGCAAGTTCGTCATAACCCGTGTTGTCCACAACATAGATAACATAACCGTCGTGTTCCACTTCATCAGGATTAGCTGGTTTATTGAAATAGTCAGCCCAACGGTATACGAGTACATTCAACCGCTGTCCCAGACCGGGAGCTTCCTTATGCAGCACAGGAGTATTGTCAAGCGAACGTTCTTCACCCTGTTCTACCGAATAAAAAGTGTATCCGTCAGCTAATGTCTTACCGTCTACAAAGTCAGCCGGATTAAGGTAGATACCCCATTTCACATCGGTGTCGTAAGCTTTTTCAAGCTGCCAAAGCGGATTGCCGACTGCCTCCATACCGCCGTTAAATTCACCGATGATATATATTTTATCAGTAGCAAGAGTACCCTGAGGAACAATTACCTCAAGAAGCTCGTAACCTTCACGCAGTTCGAAACGCGGCAGTTCGCTGTCGAACACTATCTCATCTTTAGTACAGCTTCCGATAAACGGAAGAAGCATGAGGAGAAGTAACCGGAATATTCTGTTTGTCTTCATCTGTTGGCTGATTTTAATATTTAGGATTCTGCACAAGTCCCGGATTCACCATAAGGGCTACCTGCGGAAGCGGATACCATTCGTAACGACGGTCACGCTTGGCCGGCATCTCACGGTCGGTCTCGGTGGCACGTCCGAAGAACCACCACTGGCCCTGAGTGAACTTGTCGAAACGACGCAGGTCTGTACGGCGTCGGCGTCCTTCGTCAAGGAATTCAAGTCCCCATTCACTGAGCAGCCAATCGGCATCAAAGTTTTGGAAACCCGGACCGGGCTGGGATATAACACTGACGTCGGAAGCCGTGTAATAGCGCTGACGTACTTCATTGATAAGCTGCTTGGCACCGTCAGCATTACCTGCTCTAAGCCGACATTCAGCTAATGTATAATAGACCTCAGCGAGACGGAACTCTACCTGACCGGCATCACGCCAGTCAATACCGGTAGAAGTCGGATATATAGGATAGCGTAGTACACGAAAACCTGAATTTGTCTGACCCCAGCGCGGACTCATGACAGGCTCGAGTTCGCGACCAAGATTAAGGAAGGTCCCTACCTGATCCACATATATCAGAGGTTTGTCCTGAAGGTCAGCGTCAGCAAGTACGGGTTCTCCCGTCTGATAATTAATCTGGGCACCCATAGCGAAAATGCCCTGCCAGTTACCGGCAGCGTCGCATTTAAACGGTTGTTTACGTATATCCTTGTCGTTCATACGGTCAAACGGAGCACCGAGTTTGTCGCCATAGTAAAAAAGGAAGCTTTTAGCACCTTCGCTTCCGGCGTTAGGTACAAGTGTGCCGGTGTTATCTTTCGACGGCACCATACATACACAGTTCCATCCGCCTTGATCGCATGAAAAGTCAAACATCTCATCATAATTGTAGGGCAGGAAAGGCGTATTACGGTTGTTATTGGTAAGACGTCCGGCCTCCATAGCAAAGGCAAACACTACTTCCGGGCAGGTACTGTTATTAACTCCGTAAATGTCACGGTAGTCAGCAGCTATATTATAGGTACCGTATTTGCCGTCAATTATTTCCTGGCAAAGTGAGGCACATTCGCTATAGCGGTCAGTACCGGTGAACAGCTGGGAATTAAGCAACAGACGCATCTTTAGCATACGGTTCATACCCTGGTTCATACGGTTGCGTGTAGCACTGGACCCGTCCTCAGCTGTCAGGTCTGAATAACATCCGTCAAGTTCATCGGCTATGAACTGCCATATTATAGCGCAACCTTTGTCGAAATCGGTATCAGCGGAACCGGGTATGTCGTTGCCTGCCGAGATATTCAGAGGCAGTGCACCGCCCCAAAGCTCGAAATTATTGTAGTATGCCCATGCACGCATTGTACGTACTTCGGCTATATATGATTTGAGCTCTGCATCGGTCATGCCTAATGAGGAGGCGTTGAGTTTCTCAAGGTCGTTGATAAGGGTGTTGCAAAGTCCTATGGTTTCCCAGGCATGTTCCCATGCCTGACGTATAATGACTGATTCTGAATTCCATGTCTGTGTCGAAAGCACAAACTTGGCAGCCTCATCATAACCCCATGCACCGCCGTTCCATGTGCGCCATGTTATCTGGTCAGCCGGAAACTCGTTAAGATACCAGAAATATTCCAGAAAGCCGCTTGTCGCGCTTGCGTAGATTGAGGCCACTGCTCCTTTCACGCTGTTCTCGTTTTGATAATAGGTTGAAGCGTCAATTCGGTCAAAAGTCACCTCATCAAGATCGGTGCATGACACGGCGCCGAAGGCTATTGCGGTCGCACTCAGCAGACCGGCTATATGATTTCTGATTTTCATCGTGTCTGAAAGAAAGTGGTTGGTTTAACGGAAACGTATTGTTACACCTAAGGTAAATTGAGTAGCAGTAGGATAAGCCGAACTTACATCTACACCCGGCGTAATACCTGTTGAAGTCACGGCAGACGGGTCGGTACCGGTATAACTGGTAATAGTAAAGAGATTCTGAGCAGCTATATAGAAACGCAGTGTGTCGAGCAGACGACGGTTCTTCAAAGGTACGGTATAACCTAAAGTTACGTTCTCAAGTTTGAAATAGTCGCCACGCTCAAGGAAATAAGAAGATATGACGCCACCGCCCGACCATACATCGCGATCCTTAAGATAAGTGCTGCGGAGCACATTGTCGCTGCCGCTACCACGCAGACCCATACCATATTTACGCATATTGAAGATTTGGAAATCGAATGCACCGTTGAACATCAGGCTCAGGTCAAAGCCACGCCATTTCACTGTGTTATTCCATGTGAGGAAATGACGGGGTGCGCCATCGCCGATATAACGTTTATCTTTAGGGTCTGCTGAAGCTGCTGTCACTTTCTCACCGTCAGCAGTGTACACAAGCATATTGTGATTGTCATCAACACCGGCATACTCATAGCCGTAGAACTGACCTATCTTACCGCCCTCTTCCACACGGAAGAAATACTCACTTGTACCTACGCCTGGCTTCTGGTAGAGATCAAGGTATGAGGCCTGATACACAGAATTAGAAAGTTTGGTAAGTTTGGTTGTACCGTAGGAATAGTTTATGCCTGTGGTCCATGTTACCGGACGATAAGCCACGACATCGGCTGTAAGAGCTACTTCGATACCGGTGTTCTTAGTTGTACCTACATTGACAAGTATCTCAGGATATACGTATGGAGGTTGAGGAGCAGTATAATTATAAAGAAGGTCCTGCGAACGACGGTCGAAATACTCGACTGAACCGTAAAGACGGTTAAAGAACATAAAGTCGATACCGTAATTGGCACTCGAAAGTTTCTCCCAGCCAAGATCGGGATTGGCATTGTTAGATGGACGGTAGCCAGTCACCCATTCGCCGTCTATAAGGTATGTGCCGTTGGGAGAATATGTAGCCAGTGACTTATAGGCATCGAAATCGCTACGGCCGGTAACACCATAGGAGATACGCGGTTTGAGACTCTGTACAGTCTCTACATAGTCTATAAGGAAGGGGGCTTTAGCCATTTCCCATGCTATTGAGGCAGCCGGGAAAGAACCCCATTTTCTGTCAGCGCCGAATTTGGTAGAACCTTCATGACGTATCGAAGCAGAACCGATAATCATACCGCGCCATGAATAATTAACACGGCCGAAGAATCCGACAAGTGTCGACTGACTCTTACCTCCATACATCTGAGCTTTCCCGTCGCCAAGCCATGAACCTGAGCCGATACCGTTCCAAAGCGGTTTGTCAAATGTGAAATTATTGTTCTGCATGAACATCTGTTCCCAGTCGGAACGCTCAAACGAATAACCTCCGACAACCTTTACGTCATGATCACCGTTCTGAAATCCGTAATTGCCAATCCATTCCAGACGGTTAGTCCACCATTTCTGATAGTGCATGGAAGCACGGCCTGCGTAGCCGCCCCAGTAGGATTCACCCGAAGTTGTGGGAGTATAGTAATCACTCTTCAAGTCGTTATAATTATGCGAATATGACAGTGTAGTGCTTACATTATGATGATCGTTGTGCCAGATGTCATATTTTATATCAGCTGTGCCGAGCAGATAGGTACGGTTGCCCTGTGAAGTGTTTACTTTAAGTTGTTGTACAGGATTCTTTATATCAGTCGGTGAGGTAGGCTGATAATATGACCCGTCAGCGTTATAGACCGGAATCGTAGGGTTCATACCGAGAGCAGTATCGAACATTCCGTCATCACCCCAGTCCTCCTTCACCTTACGGGCATTAATCGAAGCAGTTATGCGTAGGTGTTTATCAAGTGCGTTAGCTGATACAGCAGCTCGACCGCCGTATTCCTCACGTCCGCTCACTATATCGAGGCCATTGGCTTTTTTCCAATTGACAGAAGCAGTGTAATACCCTCCGTTGGCCAGAGAACCGTCAATACTCAGATACTGGTTTGTACTGTATGAGTTTTTACGTGTGATAAGGTCATACCAGTCAGTGCTGGCACCGTAATCGTTACCGCGACGGGCAAGACGCCATTCATAAGGAGAGAGTACTTCAGGCTTGTCTTTTGCAAAGGCCAGTGCACCGTAAGAGTCGTATGTTATCACCGGCAGACCGGGTTCACCCGTACCCTTCTTGGTAGTTATAAGGATTACACCGTTAGCGCCGCGTGTACCATATATGGCTGCCGAAGCGGCATCCTTAAGAACAGACATCGATTCTATATCCTGCGGAGCGAGACTACGTATATCGCCGCCGGCCACACCGTCTATTACAATCAGAGGTCCGTTACCGGCACTGAGTGATGTAGCACCGCGTACCTGTAAGTCTGCTCCGGCGTTAGGATTGGCTGAAGCTGTGCTTGACACATTAAGACCGGCCACTTTACCTGTAAGCATTTCCATAGGACTGTTCATGGCACCTTTCTGGAAATCGTCACGGTTAACCTGTACTATCGAACTTGAGACTTCCTTACGACTTAATGAGCCATAGCCCACCACAACAACTTCATCAAGAAGTTCATCGTCTTCTTGCATCATAACGTCGATAACCGTACGCCCTTTGACAGCTTCCTCGACTGCCTGAAAGCCTACGTAGCTAAATACAAGAGTAGCGTCCGGAGCGATATCGGCAAGGGTGTACTTGCCGTCCATATCGGTTGCCGCACCATGTTTCTGGTCACCTTTGACCGAAACACTGACACCAATCAGCACCTCACCTGTGGGGTCGGTAACTGTGCCGGAAACTTTTAATAACTGCGCCGATACCGCCGGGGCAGCCACAAGCGCCAGTGTCCATAATACTGTAAGGACACAGACTCTTAAATTCCATGCTGTTCTGTTCATTAGATAAGTATTGATTTTATGTTGATGACTATTGAAGCCGGGTTAACAGTACGGTTGCAAAGTTCGATAACCTTTCTGTCACAGTCAAGTCAATCAAACTAAAATCTAAACTTATCAAATGATTAACTTTCTTTAAATCAATAATAACACTTCACTAATACCTATAAAAAATCAATACTTTAATCAGACTGATTAAGGCTGCTATAATCCTTTTTCTAAGTAATATTCTTCACTTCAGATTCAAAATCGGAGGGATTTACAGCACGTTTTTTCATCTTTGACCTATAAGTATAGACTGTCGAAATAGAGCAGCGTAGAAACTTTGCAATCTGTCCGCTGTCATCAATACCGATTCTTATAAGTGCAAAAAGTCGTAGTTCGGTATTGAGTATTTCACCGCTTTTCAGTATGACTCTTTCCTCAGGCTTCAGAAGGGCATTGAACTTATCGACAAATGATGGATATATATTGAGTATCGCTTCATCAAACTTACCATAGAAATTCTTTAACAACTCGTCACCTGCTTCCGATGATTCAAGCTTCTTCATAAGTGCTGCACGGCTTCCCCCCTGAGTGGCTATAACCCGTAAAGACTGCTGATAATGCTGAAGTGCGGAGATAGCCGAAGAACAGTATTCCATAAAAAGTCCGGCATATTGCTCTTTAGTGCGGTTATATTCACATAGTTCATTATTCTTTTGCTCAAGTGCGGTATTAGCTTCTTTGAGCTGCATTGACATTGTACTCAGTTCCTCATTTGCATGGTTTACTTTTTCGTTTGCTTTATGCAGACTTTTATATTGTCTGAGCATAAATATAAGAGCAAGTATAAGAAACACTGACAGTACACTGCTTACCCATACCATCAGGCGCAGACGTCCTGTCAGGCGGTTCTGTAATGATGTATAAGCTTCGTCAATGACAGGTAGCATTTTGCTTGACTGTGCATTACGCATAAGTGCTGAATAGAAATTAGCATCTGCTATACTCTTTTTCAGATAACGGTTTGCACGCTCTACATCTCCATCCTCAAACATGACTGTAGCTACTTCACGGAAAGACATATTTTCCTTTACTGCACCTCGGACATCTGATATTGCACTCAATACCAGATAACGTTTATACTCATCTTCGTAGCCGGCGGTCTTATATATGTAGGCAAGAGTCGATGCCAGAATAGAATACTCTCTTGTACCTGAAGGATATTCCGAAAGACGGCCTAACAGTTCGTCTATGGCTTCCTGCGATTTGCCTTCACGGGCTTTCTGTGCCATTACGTACACTGTATGATTAAAGGAGTCAGGACTTACTACATTTCTGAGTGAATCAGCGTACAATGTACGGTGTTGCACATATTCAAGTGCTGTCTCATGCTCATCAGTGTATTCACTCAGATACTGATAAATAGCACAACAGGTGGAATAGTATGGTTCAAGAAGAGCAGGAGTGATGGAATCACGCGGAATAGTCTGTATAATTAAAAGAGCATCTGAAAACAGTCCGGCATGTGCGAATATATCAGCACGTTTTATCATAAGACGAGTGTACTCATCCGATATTGATTTTATATCCGGCCGATGCAGATTATAACTTACATAATATAGCGCTGAATCAGCATTATAAGCCTCAAATTCAGTTATAAGATTGTTAATTATCGCTGTTCGCTGCCGGCTATCGGAGGTTAGATCGTAGGCTTTTCGCAACTGAATGATACGTTCATTCTTCATATTTTCATATTCATCACTTTTAGCTATCTCAGCGTCAAGTTCTTCATACAGAACTTTCAGATCTGAAGCATTATCGTAATCCGGTCTGCCACAGGCAAGCAGCAATACAAATAACACAAGATATATGCAGGACTTCATGAGCAACAGAAGTTAAAATGGTAATAGAAAATATCGGAGCCTAAAATTATATTTTATATGCTGAACTACCAAATATCAGCAATAAAGATTATGCTTTTGATATAAGTAGCTCTTAAATATATAAACAAAGGCAGACGTCTTTCACAAGAAGTCTGCCACATGCGAATCAAATTGAATGTAAAATCTAATATTTCTACAAACCTAACATAAACGATTTATTTAGTCTGTCAGGCAGGCTTTCTCCTCGCGGGGAAGCCATGCATTATAACCTAAACTAACTTTACTTTACCTAATACCAACCTTTTTTATCTTTATCCTACGTTATTCTTTTTCTTTGTCTGATGACAGACAAGAACAATAACATCGGCTGTAGTAACTTAATTTTATGCAAAGGTACAGCGGAGAGCGGCATTTTACAAATATTATAGTTCAAAAATTGTTCAAATATAAATAATCAAAAATATAATTATTTGATATACAATATATTTTATATAACTAAATATAAATAATATATAACTATAATATATACCTATATTGTTCGGTTTTTGTTCGGTTATGGTATCTGCAGTGCTTTAGTCGTCTTCATTACGGCCCATATCACGTACAGTCTGTTCAAAGCTATCTCGGTCTATAGCACGGTTTCGCATTCGGTTACGGTAACTATACACTGTACTGACCGAACAGTGCAGAATCTGGGCTATCCGCTGACTTTCGTCCACACCGAGACGTATAAGAGCATAAATACGCAGCTCGGTTGTCAGTAGTTCACCCTGACGCAGACTGAGCTGTTCACCGGGTTTCAGCAGTGTGTTAAGACGGGTCACAAAATCGGGATAAATATCCAGAAATGCCTTATCGAATATATTATCAAAATTATCTTCTTTTTCTTCAATAAATTTTCCGGCTTTTATCATCTTCTGAAGCTCCGCTGCTTCGCCGGCGGCAAGTTTGCGGTTTACCATATTTACTAACGATTCAAAACGATCAGCATAACTTGAACAAAGGCTGATGAAATGCCCCATATAAGTATTCTGAGCACATGCCTGTACTGCAAGACGCCGCTGACTTTCGCGTGCTGCCGCCTTTTGATGCCAAAGTCGCCATAGTAAACCAATCGAAACAGTCAGCAGTAACACTACCATAAGCAAATATACGATAAGCTGGTCACGTGAAGTCGATATTTTCTCTTTGTAGGCAGCATCAATGACAGGCATAAGATTGGCAATAGCCACAGTACGCATTCGGGCATGACCGCGTGTGGCGTCCTCAAGAGCAAAATTCATATAAGTGAAGGCCTCATTCAGATAACCGGCTTCATAAAGAACAACACCTAACGTAGGAAGAGCCAGACCTTCACGTACATTAGCTTTGATGTCTCCTGCAGCCGCTCTGGAAAGCCATAATACATAATTCTGTTCATCGTGACGGTGTCGATACACTTCAGCTAACTGAAAACTGAACATAGCATAGAAATTATCAGACTCCGACAGCTTCACCACCATGCGTTTCAGTTCTCTACCGGCACTTTCGTATTGTCCTTCGCTTACTTTACGTTCACATTCCAAAAATATCCGTAAAGGATCATCGGTTGGCAAATGAAACATAAGACTGTCAGAATATGCCATACAGTAACGACGGTACTGACGGCTGAAATATTCCTGTCCTTCGACATAAACGCCTTGATAACTATAGAACATACGTGCGCTTTTCCAGTAAGCTATACGTACTTCGGGTGTCATAGGTTGTGTAGCAATACTGTCAAGCAGAATACGGGCATCGGCAAACAACCCCGCTGTACTTAGCGAGGAAATCTCGATAAGGCGGCTAAGTTGTGCATGAGAAACATTTTCCTGAAGCTTTGCCACCTGCCCGGCACGCATACTGTACAGTAAAGCTGAATCGGTATTAAACGAACGGTAACGTTGGGCTGTCTCCATGTATATATTCCATGCTCGTTCGAGATCACCTAAAGCATAAACTTCAGCACCAAGATGTCCTAAACTATCGAGACTATGCTGATAAGACGCTTCATACTTTCCTGCCTGTGACATAGCTGTGTCAAGCTGACGGAAAACTTCTCGCGGTATTCCGGTACGTCCGACAGCATTGGCAGACAAAAGCCCGAACGTTACTGACACGCAAAACAATACGGTCAGCAACAGAACACACACAGAAAAATGACTGATTTTTGACATTATGAACCGGATTACATGAGATTACAAAAGTACTACACTGCTATCTATTCTCAAAATTTAACAGCTGTGTACAGTATCTTTTATTACTATGCTGACGGTAGCAATTTGCACGTATCGGCCTTTATAACTAATTTTGTACCCCTTCTCCGGCTATATAGACTGACCGGAAAAATCAGGAAATATAATTCATTGCTGAAGCCATGTCAAATCTTTATCATATCTTCACGCTGCCTAACGGCCTGCGGGTAGTCAGTCTTCGCAGCGATAGTCAGGTAGCCTACACCGGTATGGCTGTTAATGCAGGCAGCCGCGACGAACTGCCCGACCGTCAGGGACTGGCTCATTTCGTCGAACATACGATATTCAAGGGTACCCGTTCGCGCCGCAGCTATCAGATAGCAAACCGTATGGAAGCTGTAGGCGGAGAACTTAATGCCTACACTTCAAAAGAGGAAACACTTATATACACCAATGCTCCCGCCGGATACACTGAAAGGGCTTTTGAGCTGATTTCCGATCTGATAAGCAACTCTGTTTTTCCACAGGTAGAGATTGATCGCGAACGTGAGGTTGTTGTTGAGGAAATACACAGTTATCTTGATAGTCCGTCAGATGCTGTTTTCGATGAGTTTGACGAAAATATATATGCCGGCTCCGGATTAGCTCATAATATATTAGGTACACCTGAGAGTGTTAGGGCGCTGACAGGCACAGATTGCCGTGCTTTCATTGACCGCTGGTACACTCCGACTAATATGGTGTTGTATTGCGTTGATCCCTCACCGACAGAACGTATCGAACGGCTGGCACTAAAACATTTCGGACATCTGCACTTTGATGCCACTCCGCACAACCGTGAACTTCCTCCGAAGGCCATTCCGTTTGACATCGTGCGTCCGGGAGACAACCATCAGGCCAATACCATCATCGGGGCACGGGTGTTCGGACGTAATGACCCGCGACGTTTCGCTTTGTTTTTACTTAACAATTACTTAGGTGGACCGTGCATGAATTCACGGCTTAATCAGGAGCTGCGTGACCGCCGTGGACTTGTCTACACTGTTGACAGTAGTGTGAGTCTGCTGAGTGATACCGGAGTCATGCTTGTATATTTCGGCTGTGATCCGGCTAATGTAGCGCGTTGCCGCAGGCTTATCGACCGGGAGCTTGACCGCCTTGCCCAGTCAGTTCTGCCGCTAAGAACCTTTGAGGCGGCTAAACGACAATATTGCGGACAACTGACAGTTTCGACCGACCACCGTGAGTCACGGGCCATGAGCTTAGGTAAGAGCGTACTCTATTACGGCGAGGTACACGATGCTAACTATACACGCGAACGTATTATGGAAGTCACTCCTGAACAGATACGCGAAGTGGCCGAGTTACTTGCCCCCCAGTATCGCTGCTCGCTTTCGCTACGTTGAAACTAAGATTATAATGAAGATAGCTAATATAGACCTCGGCGAACGTCCTGTGATGCTCGCTCCTATGGAAGATGTTACAGATGCCTCATTCCGACTGATATGCCGTGAACAAGGAGCGGCGATGGTGTACACTGAGTTTGTATCGGCCGAGGCACTGATACGGAATGTTTCCTCAACAACACGTAAACTACATATAGATGATAGTGAACGCCCTGTCGCCATACAGATATACGGTCGTGAGGCTGATGCTATGGTCGAAGCAGCACGTATAGTGGAAGAGGCACAGCCTGATCTCATAGACATAAATTTCGGTTGTCCGGTCAAAAAGGTTGCTTCAAAGGGTGCCGGCGCCGGTATGCTGCGTGATATTCCGAAAATGCTCGATATAACACGCCGTGTGGTGCAGGCGGTAAATATTCCTGTGACAGTTAAGACACGTCTCGGCTGGGACGCTGACAATAAAATTATTACCGAACTCGGTCCGATGCTTCAGGATTGCGGTATAGCAGCGCTGACGATACACGGTCGCACACGGGCACAGATGTACACCGGGTCGGCTGACTGGTCACTTATCGGAGAGCTTAAGAACGACCCGCGTATGCACATACCCGTAATCGGGAACGGTGACATCACCACTCCTGAACAGGCACGTGATGCTTTCGAACGTTTCGGAGTGGATGGTATAATGATAGGCCGTGCGGCTTTCGGAGCGCCATGGATATTCCGCGATGTACGGGACTTACTTGACAACACCGGACGTGAACCCCTTTCGGTGGCCGACAAATTCGCTCTGCTGCGCCGTCAGGTTACAGAAAGTGTACAACGCATCGACGAATATCGCGGTATACTGCACATACGCCGTCATCTGGCGGCCTCACCGCTCTTCAAAGGACTACCTAACTTTCGGGAGACACGCATACGTCTGCTCAGGACAGAGACAATGGAGGAAATATTCAACATTTTTGATGAAATAAACCGACGGTTCTTTCAACTTTCTGACCCCTCAGATGTGTTATAGTCTCAGAGTTATCGTCAATGCGATGAGCTGAACACGACACTCAGCCGTTATCGGTCTCCGTAAGGAGACACGTTTTTCACATCTCATTCTTTCTTTACAAAATGCGTTTAACTACACACAATTCTACACTGTGCTTTCACACTGGCCTGCGGGCTCTCTTTTTGCTTCTCGTTTTCATGACTGTCATCTGTCCGGCTCGGGCAGAGCAACTGAATGATTACCGCCTGCAGATAGGTCAGTTTGATAAATTAAAAGTCACTGATGATGTAAATGTCGTTTATCGTTGTGTACCCGACTCGGCAGGTTATGTATATTACAGAGGTGCCGAACGATTTGCTGATGCTTTCATTTTTTCGCTTAATAAGGGTTCACTGCGCATACAGGTTTCTACCGAAGATGTTGGCCATCCGGATCTGCCGACAGTATATGTCTACTCAGACTTCCTGACTGAAGTCGAAAATTCATCAGATTTTAAGCTTACTATCTTAAGCCCGGCACCTTGTCCTGAGTTTAAAGCTATACAGATAGGTAATGGTGCGATAGTAGTTGATAATATACGTGCCACAAAGGTCACTGCCTCACTGGCAACAGGTAACGGTACTCTGAATCTCAGCGGGTCATGCGAGCAGGCTGTATTCCGCATGGTGGGCGTAGGTATGATTGAGGCTGACATGCTTAAAGCTAATTCGGTAAGCTGTAAAATATTAGGCAACGGCACAATAGGTTGCTGGCCGCTGGAGCGTCTCGACGTCAAGGGTATCGGCTCAACCAAGATTTATTACAAAGGCTCGCCTAAGGTCAGGAAAACCGGCGGTGGTAAGCTCTTTCAATTACGTCAAAGCACTACCGACAGTAACGTCATCGACACTATAGCTGAAGATTGATGTAATATTTACTCTCTCCTCTATATCTTCTCCTGACCTGACATTACATGACAGAACCTTCCCTTAAACTTAAGACAGCACGTACTCTGAAGTGGAACACAATTGACCGTGTAGCCACACAGGTATTGTATGCCGTAGTGGGCGTGGTACTGGCCAATGTACTGTCACAGGAAGATTTCGGTCTGGTAGGTGCACTGCTGGTATTTCAGGCCTTTGCCACCATACTGACTGATTCAGGACTCGGTGCAGCTCTGCTACAGAAGAAAGACCCTACTGATGCTGATTATAGCACTGTCTTTTGGGTCAATCTCGTACTTAGTTTAACTATCTATGTGGTGCTCTGGATTGGTGCACCACTCATTCCGCGTATCTTTCGTGGAGCTACACAGCTTATTCCTCTGTCAAAGGTTATGTTCCTGTCGTTTGTCATCAACGGTCTGGCTATTGTACAGGTCAATAAATTGATGAAACGTATGGACATCCGCCAGTTAGCGGTAGCCAATATTCTCGCTCTGACAGGTTCCGGCGTAATAGGTATCTGGCTTGCTTTTGCTGGCTACGGCCCTTGGGCCTTGGTATGGCAGACAGTATCAATGGCTATTATTAAATGTGTATGGCTATGGGCAACTGGTCATTGGTGGCCTGGACGTTTTCAACTCGCTTCACTGCGTAGTTTATGGCGCGTAGGTGTCAGTGTACTGGCCTCTTCAGCACTCAATACTTTCTGTCAGCATATCTATACTTTTATAATCGGCGCTTTTTACTCTATGCGCGATGTCGGCGTATACACTCAGGCCGATAAATGGAGTAAAATGGGTAGTGCTTCCATATCACAGATACTTACCGCCTCCTTCGTGCCACTGTTATCACGTGTACAGGACGACCCCGAATCATTCCGGCGTTATGTATCACGTGCCAACCGTTTCACAGCTTTTATCCTCTTCCCGGCTATGCTCGGACTTGCTGCCGTCGGTGCTCCCCTTTTCCACACCCTCTTCGGCCACAAATGGGACGCGGCCATAATCCTCTTCCAAATACTGACCATACGCGGCATCTTCGTCGTCCTCATCTCACTATACTCCAATTACCTGCTTGCTCTCGGCTATAGCCGCACCCTCGTCATAGCCGAAGCCTGCAAAGACCTCCTCATGGTCATCGCAATATTAGCCACAATCTTCGCACACAGCCTCCCCATCCTAGTATGGGGCCAACTTGCTGCCTCCGCCCTCACCTACGCTGTCACCCTCTACCTCTCCTGCCACCATACACCCCTCCGCCTCCGCCCCATGCTCACCGACCTCCTTTCCCCCCTCCTCCTTTCCCTCCTCATGTCCGCCACCGTCCTCTTCCTCACCCTCTACCTCCCCCCTGTCCTATCCACCCTCCTAACCTCCACTTCACCTCTCTATCTTCCCAATTTCCTTACCTCCCTCTTCACCCTCCTCGTCAGCATCCTCACCGGTGCCCTTCTCTACCTCCTTACCGCCCGCCTAATCCGCCTACCTGAGCTTACCGACCTCACCGCCTACCTCCGCGGCCGCCTCACCCGCCCCTAAATTCCCCCACCTCCCGCACAAAGTAAATGCTACCCCAAAGCAACTCCCACACAAAGCAAATGCTACCCCAAAGCAACTCCCACACAAAGCAATGCTACCGCGCAGCAAGTTCTCACGCGAAGCTTGTTCCCGCCGCAGCTGTGCTGCGTTTTCCCATCCTCCAAATCCCTAACTCCCACCCACTTCTATCTCCCACACAAAAAAATATCTCACGGCTCTTTCATTTAAGATAAAAATCAGGTCATAGTCCCCCTTACCCAGTTC
>CAMWVA010000036.1 GCA_947177575.1 uncultured Porphyromonadaceae bacterium
TCTTCTCATAATAGGAATTATCCTCACCACGATAAATTATAGTCTCGTTCTTATCTCGCTTGATTTTTTTCTCTTTTACAAGACGTGCTTTTTCAGCCCGTATACGTTCAAGAAGAACGGATGCAGGTTCATCATTCGGGTCTTGAGGAACGAGTTTTCCCTGTATAGCCCATTGAAGTATGCTGTTACGGAGTTGCTTACCGGTCATAGTCAGTCAATATCAATCTTAAATCCGAGAATTTCTTGAATTTCTTGAAGAGTTTTGTCAATCTGACGTTCCAATGCTTTACGCTTTTTATAATACTCTTCGAGTAACTGTTTTGGAGGAAGCACTTCCTCTTCTTCTTTGGGAAATTTGCAACGGTCGAAATTAAATTCGCTTTCGACTAATTCTTTGACACTAAAGCAGCGCGACTTTTCATCATTCTCAGCCACAAGCTCCTTACGGTCGTTCCACCACTCCAAAATAGGAGCTGTATGCTCCAATTTCATTGATTTTGTTTTTGAGAAATGCTTATAACCTTCTGGCATATCAAGGCGATAAAACCAAGTTTCTTTGGTAGAATATCCTTCAGGTGCACCCTCAGCACGCTCGTTATTAAAGAAAATTATATTAGTAGCGATACTGGTATATGGAGCAAAAATACTTCCAGGCAATCTAATTATAGTATGAAGATTGAAGTCCTTAAGCAGTTTTTCTCGAATAGCTAATTTCGCATTATCAGCACCAAAAAGAAAACCATCTGGAATGATTACAGCTGCTCGCCCACCCTTCTTCAGTCGATACATAATTAGAACCATGAAAAGATCTGCAGTCTCGCTACTTCGCATATCTATAGGAAAGTTAGACTTAATATTGCTCTGAGTACTTCCGCCATAAGGAGGATTCATAGCAATTATATCAACCTTATCACTATCTTTAATATCGGTTACATTTACTCCAAGCGAATCACAATGACGAATATTAGGTGCCTCTACATCATGCAAAAGCAGATTAGTAATAGAAAGTAAGTACGGAAGAGGTTTCCATTCCTGGCCAATAACAGCATTCTGATATTTTTCTCCGTCGGCAGTAGTTTTAATCTGTAGCTGAAGATGATTAAGGGCAGATGTCAAAAATCCACCAGTTCCGGATGTGAAGTCTCCAAAAGTCTCTCCTAACTGTGGATTAAGAGTTTTTACTATAAAATCAGTCAATGCACGTGGTGTATAAAACTCACCTGCATTTCCCGCAGACTGTAATTCCTTGAGAATACCTTCATATATATCACCGAACATGTGCCGGTCTTCAGCATCATCAAACTCAATCTCATTGATTACGTTGATAACCTGACGGAGCAGAATTCCGTCTTTCATATATTGATTTATGTCCTCAAAAACCTCCCTAACTATAGACTGAGCTCTTGAAGTATCATTTGATACCTTAAGATTCTTCAAAGTTGGAAATAACTCTTCGTTTACAAGTTTAAGAAGAGTATCGCCAGTGAGAGCTTTACCATCTTTTTTATCAATAGCCCAGTTACGCCAACGAAGCTTTTCTGGAATAATTGACGTGAAATTCTGCTTTTCTTTCATCGCCTTATATTCCCACGTTTCTTCCTGTGTATCGTACACTTTCAGAAAAAACATCCACGTCATCTGTTCAATACGCTGAGCATCACCGTTAATACCAGCGTCCTGACGCATAATATTCTGTATTCTCTTGACTATATTATTAACTGCCATTGATTATGCTACTTTATATATTTCTTTTTCAAGTTCAACTATCGCCTTGTTAAATTCTTCTATACCGCCGAAAAGACGAACTATCTTCTGAGGTTTTCCAATCTTATTGAACGGAGCATGGTCGAGAATATCCACGCTCTCAAAATTTAGAATACCATGCTCAGCATACTTTTCAAGTAAAGCTTCTAAAACCTCACGGGCTTTACCTTCGTATTTCGCAAAATAGTTGCGTTTCTTCACATTGTTTGCACGCTCACGACGAGTCAATGCCGGCTGATCAAATGCAACATGACAGATAATGTCGAAAATATCTGCCTCAGCAAGAGCTGGGTTCTTTTGACGTACTGCATCGACAAGAACATTCAACTCTTTGAGTTCATCGACAATAGCGGCTTTTCTTTCAGCAGAAGTCCATTTATTAATGAAATGATCAAGTGAAGAATAGTGACTGAGAATCTGCTTTTTGGTAAAAGATGTTACAGACTCAGTCCTCATAGTCTTACCATCTTCACCAAGAACTGAAACTATTTCTGTTGTAATGGTAATTGGTTTACCATCAACAATATATTTAATATGAGACCCCTGACTATTATCGTCTCCTACTGGTCTACTGTCTTTCAGACATTCTTTTTTAGGTTTTGTAGGAGGCAAGGGCTCGCCATCGAAATCAGGGTCCTTAAATTTCTTCGTCGCATTGCGGAAATCAAGAATTTCCAGATGCCATTTTCCTTTATCAGTACGAAGACGTGTTCCTCGACCGATAATTTGCTTAAACTCTGTCATTGATCCAATTTCTTTGTCAATGACTATTAGTCCACAAGTTTTACAATCCACACCTGTAGCAAGTAACTCGGAGGTAGTGACTAAAGTAGGATAAGGCTCATTAACATTGATGAAATTATCAAGCTGCCGTTTACCAACATTATCATCTCCAGTGATACGCATAACATATCGCGAATCCTTTTGACATAAATCCGCATTCATAGTAGTTAATAACTGACGCATAGCTTCTGCTTCATCAACATCGGGGCAAAATACAATCGTTTTAGTCATTCGTCCAATTTCATGAAGCATCTTAGTTATACGTTTTGCTACCAGTTCGCGACGAGTTGTAAAGTTTATATCACGTCCATAATCTTTTCGCTGATAAAAACGTTGTTCTATTATTCTATTATAGATATCTTCTTCATCTTCCTCAGGTGTGAAACCTTGAAGATCGAGGTCTATATATGAATTGGTTACACGGTATGGAGCAAGAAATCCATCCTGTATACCCTGCAACAAAGAATAGGTATAAATAGGCTTACCGAAATAATCAAGATTATTAGCTCCATTATCTGTTTTAGGAGTAGCAGTCATACCAATCTGCGTAGCTAATTTAAAGTATTCCAATATTTTACGCCAAGCAGAATCATCCTTTGCGCTCCCTCTGTGACATTCATCAACTACGATGAGGTCAAAATATGTGGGTTGAACTTTCAAGAAAGGATCCGGCTCTCCGTCTTTACCAACTAACTGATGATAAAGAGCCATATACACCTCAAAAGCCGTATCAATTTCACCTTCTTTGACTTTACACATGAAACTCTTAAACGGTTTGAAGTCTTGCATCATAGTCTGATCAATGAGAATATTACGATCTGCAAGATAAAGAATCTTCTTTTTAGCTCCCGATTTATAGAGGCGATATATTATTTGGAATGCCGTATAAGTTTTTCCTGTACCGGTAGCCATCACTATAAGTACACGTTCCTGACCTTTAGCAATCGCCTCTACCGTCCGGTTAATTGCTATTCGCTGGTAATATCGAGGTTCATGAGAATATGCATCAGAATAATAAGGAGTATCAACAATCTCTTGTTGTTTAAGTGTTAACTTCTTATGATTAAGCAGACGAATATGAAGGTCATCCGGAGTAGGGAAATTATCTATAGGAAGTAAAGTTTCCTTGCCTGTTAATCGGTCATGTTCAATGAATCCTTCTCCATTAGAACTAAATGCAAAAGGTAAGTCAAGAATTTCAGCATACTCTATAGCCTGTTGCATACCCCCGCCTATTGGTTTACTTGCATCTTTCGCCTCCAATACCGCAATCGGTTGATTATTATAATCAAAAAGAATATAATCTGCACGTTTCTTAGCCTTTCGATCATGGATATTCCCATCAAAAACGACACGACCGTCCGTAAAAGCATACTCCATACGGATATGATTCTTATCCCAACCCTTATTCTCAATGGCAGGAGTTATATAACGATACTTTATATCTTCCTCGGTTAGATTCTTATCAATCATAGGTTCTTTACCGATATTCTCATAATAGTACTTATCGGAAGTTGCAAAATTACTAATAATTTTGAATGTATGAGGTTAGCTATAAGGTTATTTAACCTCTAACCTCATCTTTTTTCTTAATTCTGAATATTATTACTAATCATTTGTCATATTATCGTAATAAAATTGAATATAAATTAAATCACTCCAATATGATGTGGTTTTTAGCAATTTTCATTAACTTTAGTTTACCTATCCAAAATAGGCTATTTGTAGAATAATGAAATATATCAAAGGTAAAGAGCCATTAAACGCAACGGACAAAAAAATTAATTCCCTGTAGATTATAAAATGAATCTCCAACAAAATGGATGGTAGAAAATCAACACTACTAATAATTAGCTATAGGTTTAAATATAACTTAAAAATAAAGAAAACTGACTCAAATTGAATTGGTCTAGCACAAAAAATTGTAATTTTGAACCGAAATAATTATATATTCAAATTTCAGTCCTGTTCCAAGAACAGAGAAATAAATTACACAATGTATAGACATTCCCAATTATTTTGATAGTCGAAAAGATACATCTACAGTCTTATAAAAGCCAGAATATTGGGAATGCACTATTCATAACGAATCCAATCAGAAATACATTTGGAAATTATGAACTCTCAGAAAATGGAAGTATTTAATACATCAGACAAGCTAATATTCGTTAACATCAAAAACTCATACGAGGCTATGGTAACTGGTGACCGAAATAATCCATTATTCCGTAATAGTCTTTATGACTGCACAAGAAAATACTAGCGTATTGCTAATGAAAGGGCTAATGCGGCCACACATATTCTCGGATGTTATAAAGGAAGAGTCATTGAAGTTATCCGTATAGAAGGATTTTATGTAGAAGCATCCGGTGACCTTTCCGGAAGAAAAGTATTTGAAGGGGAAGAACAACCTGATTCTCCTTATATGAATTTGGATTTACATGAAATATTCAGCACATTAGCCAACTTCAATACAAAGTACTGGAACATATAGTTAATTTTTCTTATATACTACATGTTAGACTTTATACTTAATAAATTAAGTAACTTATCAATAACTAATTAAGTAACTAAAGTAGAATCTATGTCAGTTCTGTGTTATCAGTTCCTATGTTGTTCTATGTTCCCCTTGCTGGCGACGTTCCCGACGAAGGTAGCGAGTAGGTTCCCTTCACCATTAACGTAGGTAAATATGCGATGAATAGCATTGATTTCTCTGTTATTATTTACAGGTTATGCTTTATTTTGTACGCTTACATAGCGCCATCACCTTTTTCACAAACTCTGACTTCGCTTCGGTGTAACCATCTCTGTTATGTCTGTATTCAGGAAGGAGGCTTAGTTTCAGGGACTCGTATTCTTTAGCTAAATTTGGATGCGATATGAGATAGTCGCGAAAATAAATTTCATCATTATCATCCAGACGGCGAAAATGAATATGAAACACTCGCTCCGCAAAACCCTGCGGAGTGTAACCCTTGTTAAAACTCATACGGCTATCAGAAGTCGACATACATATATAGCCATGCGCCTCCATCATAGTTCTAAGCTTACCCCAATCGACATCTGAAGGCATCTGTACTAAAATGTCAATTATCGGTTTAGCCCAGATAGCAGGCACAGCAGTACTCCCGACGTGATTGATGATAGGCTCATAACCGGTTAGTATCACTGTCAGGCTTCCGATTTCTTCTTCTGCCCATTGCCTCCACTGAGGCTGATGAGGAATCAGCACTATCGGAAACAACTCCCATAGTTCCTCCAGTGTCATATCCTCAAGAGCCCTTGATTTTTCAGTAAAATACATTAATCTACAGTACTATTTTTAACTTCAAAAAAATCATAATTGATAGATGACTCTGCCTTATCTTCATCATTAATATTATCAGAATCCAAATTATCAAACAGCGACTGTTCAATTTTTGACTCAGTTCTACTTTTGGGATTAACAGGGAGTTCAGACAAACGCTTACTACCATTAGCCAATCTATTAATGATAGTAGAAATCGCGACCTCTCCAATATCTACTCCAATCCAGTCTCTACCCAGTTGTTCGGCTGCAACAAGTGTAGTACCTGAACCTGCAAAACAGTCTAAGACCAAGTCTCCGAGATTAGAAGAAGCCTCAATTATAAGTTTGAGCATATCTAAATTCTTTTCAGTAGGATAGCCAGTCTGAAAAGAATTCTGATTATTTATATCTAAGAAATCCAACCAAATATCCTGCACCGGAACGCCTTTGCTTTGATCAAGATATATCTTTCTACGAGGATTACCGGTTGATGACCAATAAATCTCATTATTGGCATCCATTTCATCAAGTCTATCGGGTGTATATTGCCAATGTTTTCCCGGAGGCGGCATCATACCTCTCCATTCAGATCCAGTTGCTCCATTTCGAGTACCTGGTGCATGAATCGGGACTTTCTTATATCGTCTTCCTGTTTCAGGCTCAATGAAGGGATACTCTTTTTCCTCCTTCTCAGATGTCCATGCATTATATGGTCTGTTCCATGTAGGATTATCTGACTTAGAGTAAAAGAGAATATAATCAGAAATATTGCCAAATGTTTTTTTAGTATAATTTTTCGACTTGCATTTTTTTCGAGTTATCATTCCACGAAAATTATTGGAACCAAAAATTTCGTCCATAAGTAATTTTACATGGAATACCATTTTGCTATCAAGATGAACATATATAGATCCATCATCTGATAGAAGCTCTCGCATAATTATAAGCCTCTCTTTCATAAAAGAAAGATATTCTTCATTCGAAAATTTATCAGAATATGCAAACTCTTGATTACGATTTTCAAAATCTCCGCCGGTATTATAGGGAGGGTCTATATATATTAATTTAACGCAACCCTTTACAGAAGCATCATGGAGAAGATTTTGAAGAACTATCAAATTATCAGCATGATAAAGACGTTTAATGTGATTACGCGCTTTTCCATACGTTTTAATAAGTTCACAATTAGAAAAACGAGAAATTCCCATTAGACCATGAGTATTTTTATAAGATGAAGTTCCGACAGCCATTATTTTCCTTCTAACCAGTTATTATTTATACGCTCACTTAACATACGCAAAGTTAAATTTTATTGTTATATCAAGCTGTGACCAAGTTCCCGATATACTTATAAATTAGCATATCGGGAACTTGGTCTACATTATGTTACTTCAATTTTATATAGATTACTGTTTCAGATAGTCGGCCGGGATTGTACTGGCATTGCCGTCACGTTCGGCGAAATAGTGAGGTGACATAATTTCCACACCTGCTTCATTGAAGATGTCCTGAATATTCTGATGCAGATCGGAGTATATCTGAGCTAAATGGTCTACGTCTTTAATGTAAGCGTTAATCTGATAACAGGGATAATAGTCTTGCAATTCAGTTTCCAGGACAAACGGCTTCGGATGCTCGAGTACACCGGGGGTAATACGTGCGGCATTAATCAGAAGCTGGTGTATCTGACGCCACGGAGCATCATAGCCGATAGTAACTGTAGTATGGATAATCAGTCCGAACTGACGTGCTGAAGCGCTATAGTTGACTGTATGTGATGACATGATGAATGAATTAGGTATCGTAACGACTTCATTCTTAGGAGTACGCAGACGGGTTACGAACGGAGTCTTTTCCATCACATTACCTGTGGTATCGTTAAGCTTTATACGGTCGCCAATCTTGAACGGACGCATATAGGTAATCACAAGACCCGCAATGATATTGCCGATAACTGTGCTGGAGCCAAGCGAGATAATAAGACCTACGAACACAGAGATTCCCTGGAATACACCCGAATCGGCACCCGGCAGATACGGATATATCATAGCTATCATGAAGGCATACAGCAGAAAGCGTATGATATTGAACGTCGGCTGTGCCCAATCAGGATAAAAGCCTGAAATCTTAAGTTTTTCATTTTCAACCTCGCTGGCAATATACTGTAGGCCCTTTATGATGTATTTTATACAGTACCATATTACCAGAATGATAAACAGATTCGGTATATATTCCACCACCGATCTTGCCACCATCTTGATAGGATTGATGATATAAAGGAATATAGTCAGAGCCAGTTTTTCGGTCTGCGGGAAAATAGCAAACAGTATCGGTACACTGAAAGTCAGCTGCACCAGCAAAATAAGATAGCGAAAGATATTACTGAAGAATATCAGTATCCGACCGAGCTGGCGCGTGTTCAGCAATTCATAATCACGTATAATGACCGGCTTCAGACGTTGCTGTTTGAAGCGTATGATGCGCCTGCGCAATTTGCGGAACAGATAATTTGTCAGTTTAAATAGCAGATACTGGGCCACTAAAACAAGTATGAACACTATTGCCCGTTTGATTATCTGCCATATACTGTGCTGATTCTGTAGGCTGTCGATTTTATTGGCAAGTATAGGTTTGTATTGTTCGGCCAGTTCCTGCCGAGATGTACCTTGCCAAAGAGCATCTTTATCCGTGACAGTAACAAGCACCTTGTTGCCGTACATAATGTCTATATAGTCACCGTTCTCCAATGTATAGACTGTGTCACGCTTCAGACTCCTGCCTATCTTCACAAGCACATCGTTAAGCATTTCCGCACGGTCAGCGGCAGAGTAGCCACCCCTGTCAGCATAAAGAGTAAACAGTGTGTCGCCATCCACAAGTACAGGTACACCCGGAGTTATCAGGCGCAGAGAATCTATGTAACGGAGCTGTTCGGCAAGTTTCAGAGAGTCAGCGGTCTGAGTCTGACTACGTACATTAGCAAGCTCGGTACGGAGAAGCACCTCATTCATCTGCATTTCCTGCAACTGACGTGTCATTTCCTGAAGCCGTACAGAATCATGTCTGTAACGTTCCTCAATGCTCAGATCCTTATCCGGAAGAGAATCGGAACGAGCTTCATTGAAAGCAGCACGTATAAATTCTTCCGCTTTTTCTATCAACTGAGCCTCGATCTGAATACTGGAAAACAATATCCCTATCAGAATCAGGAAATAAACTGGTAACTGTTTCATGTCGAACTTCTGTTTGCTATTATGTTTCATGATGTATCACCGACGGGTGGAGCTAATCAAGTCGGTATCTGTCCGGTTGTCAAGACATCAGCAAAGTTACAAAAAAATTTTATTATTTCCGCTTCGGTCCGAATAACTTAAAGGGACAGGGAGTTTCTAAAAACCATAATAATTCTTAGCCGTTTAGATTATATACAGTATAATTTAAGCAAACAATATGGATATACTCGAAGCTATAAGAGAACGACGTTCGGTACGCAGTTTCGACGGAGCGGCTCTTTCGGAAGCGGTCCGTAAGGACTTATTAGCATTTGCCGAGAAAGTATACAATCCGTTCGGCGGTCATTTCTCAATACGTCTGAAAAGCTTTAATCTGGAGAACGGTTATAAACCCACCACCTACGGTATGATTAAAGATGCTCATGACTTCTTTTTAATCGGTATGGCAGACGATGAGACATCGGCTCTCGCCACAGGATTTTGCTTCGAGCAAGTTGTGCTTAAAGCATGGCAACTCGGTCTGGGCACTTGCTGGATAGCCGCTACTTTCAAGGGTACTGATTTCGATAACGGTGAAAGCTGGCCTAAAGGAGAGGCACTCAAAATAATCTCTCCGGTAGGCAAAGCAGCAAAAAAGAGTCTGATGGAGAAAATCACACGCCTATCTCTTGGCAGCCGTAACCGCAAACCATTCTCGGAACTTTTCTTTACCGACGGTTTTAAACAACCTCTGTCATCAGACAGTCCCTTCGACGAAGCACTTGAGATGTTGCGTCTTGCTCCTTCGTCAACAAATTCACAGCCGTGGCGGGTACTTATTGACAACGACACCGTACACTTCTACTATGTGCTTAAAAGTCGTCTATCCGTACTCGATACCGGCATCGGCATCTGTCACTTCTACGAAACCGAAAAATACTACGGGCATACAGGCGCCTTTTACACACTACCTACCCCTCCGGCAAATCATGATAAATGGAAATATCTCATTTCCTACAAACGCGAAGACCAAAAATAAAGATTTTAAACCACACTTATAAAGTATTTAGGCATACAAAATCTGATTAATCAAAAACAGACCGTTGAATCTTCTGAATTCAACGGTCTGTTTTTGTGTATTATATATTATCCGATGTCACTCATATCGAGATAGATAAGATAGAAATAAATTACAGAAACAAATATATGTGAACACTGTGCGGCTGTCAGACAGCCGCACAGTGTTCACATATATTTTAGATTTTTATTATTCTTTCTTTTCTGTAATCTGTGTACAGCGGATTATTTTGTAGCTGTCTCAAGGATACAGATTGCTACGCGGTTCCAAGATTCTTCCTCGAACATCTCACCGATACCGCAACCTTCAGCCTGGATTCTTGATGCCGGAATCTTATAACGCTTCATAAGGGCATCCTTAACTGAGTTAGCACGCTGGTTAGCAAGACGGATGTTCAGCTCTTCCGGACCATCTTTCGAAGCATAACCCTTGATGACTACCTTGCTTCCGGGGTGATTGTTAAGGTAAGCAGCAATCATTTCCACATTAGGCTGCTGGTCAGCACCAATCACTGAAGAACCTATCTTGAAGAAGACATAGCGTACTGATTCGAGGTTGTTCTTAACCTTAACCTGCTCAACTACCTTCGGGGGCTGGTTCTTAAGTTGTTCAACCTGAGCTGCGAGAGAAGCAGCGGTTGCTGCGAGAGCTGCATTATCGGCTGCCTGAGCGTCAACCATGCCACGGAGTTCATTAAGCTGTCCGTTGAGAGCGTCAACCTCAGCCTGATCGTAAGGTCTAACGGTCTTGAAGCCGTTGCCGCCGAAGTTGTATGCCACACCTGCTGTAATATTGAAGTTAGCGCGATTCTTATCGTATGAAGCACTGCTCTGCTCAACTGTCGGCTGACCTGACATATTCCAAAGAACTGACGGGCTTACCGATACAGTCACCTGATCACTTACGTTAAAGTTGAAATTAAGACCGGCCTTAGTACCGAAATAGTTCATATCTTTGGTTGCAGTCTCAAATCTGTGACCCCAACCTGCACCGGCCTGAGCCTCGATGTCGAACGGACGAGTGTGACCGGGATAACCACCGAAGAGGTTAAAGAGATTGACAGCTCCGAATGCACCTACATACGAATCGTCAAAAACTGTATAGCTGTGAGGACCTCTCACATTAGAAGTGTTTATTGCGAACAAACCTTCAGCACCTACTCTGAAAGTCGGGGTTATCTTCTTATCAAGCTGAAGACCTACTACAGGTCGCATACTCTTAAAGAATGGATAGTGAGCCATCGGAGTGGTGACACCACCTTTGATACCGAGCGACCAGTTATCTCCAAATTTCGGAGTCTCGATTGCCTGCTGGGCAGTTGCTACGAACATGGAGACTAATGCCATAGCTGTAGTAAGAATAATCTTTTTCATAGTTTTAAAATTGGTTTAGCTTAAATAAAATTGGAGGATAAGCTCCAAAAAACACATTTTTAATAACAATCCTGTATGAAGTAATGAAGCAATACGTTTTATTCTTTTTTTCATTCCCATCATTTAAGATTGTCATCTGTCTATATAATGACTAAATCAAAAAAAAGTTCTGATTTTGTTAATAAATGTGATGATTTTTTATTCTTAAATCTATTATATTATTGATTATCAACATTATAATTTTAATAAAATTTTAGCTGTTTTTTCTTAATTTTTTTAATCAACCCAGTGTACATTAGCCGGTTTTATAAATTTCTTGACTCAATCGTTCCTAAAAAATCACACTACACAGCCTATAAAAAATCTGTCAGACCCGTACTGTAAGCTTATAACCTATACCGCGCACATTTATAAGTTCAGTCGTAACTGACGCTGACAAATACTTACGTATCTTGTATATGAAGCCATGCAGACGGTTAAGGTTATTATAATCGTCATTCTGCCATATCCGATACATCAGGGTCTTAGCTTCCACAACTTCATTAGGGTGGCGGAACAGCTCATCAACAATCACAGCTTCGGTATGTGACAGGTCAGTTACACTGCTGTCTGCCGTAAGTCGCTGAGAAGAAAAATCAAGAGAACAATCACCCACAGTAAGTTGTGCGTCTTCGACTCCGCCCCTGTTTTTTCTTTTCAACAGTGCTTTTATACGGACCACAAGTTCAAGAATCTGAAATGGCTTGCGTATGTAGTCATTAGCACCAATCTCAAAACCTCTGACCACATCATCAAGTGCCGTACGCGCCGTAAGAAACAGCACAGGCACCGTAGGAGCCGTAAGCCGTATCAGCCGTACCATCTCAAAACCGTCCATACGAGGCATCATCACATCAGCCACAATAATGTCAGGCTGGACAGACTGAAAGAGTTTCAGACCTGACTCACCATTCGCGGCACACACCACCTCAAACCCTTCGCGGATCAGAGCATCTTCAACAATAAATGACAGCGTCGAATCATCTTCAACAAGAAGCACTTTATCTTTTCTCATCGTTTCTGAATTTAATCGTGAATACACTTCCCTCACCGGGTCGGCTGCTGACATCTATACTCCAGCCGAGCAGGCCTGTAATCTGCCTGACATAAAAAAGTCCGAGCCCATAACCACCGACTTCATACCGGTCACCTGAAGTGACACGGTAGAACTTATCGAAGATGTAAGGTATATTCTCTTTCTCTATACCAATTCCGTTATCCGACACAGAGATTGCATCAGAATCGGCTGTAATAGCAATCTCTACCGAATCACCTGAATACTTTACAGCATTATCAATGAGATTAGAAATCACATTACCGAGATGTAGCGGATCAGCCATAACGGTAAGACCGTCGGGAATATCTGTACGAATTGTTACCGGCTTGCGAGATTTCAGTTCTGTCATTCCAGCAATCTCGTTCACAAGCGGTCTGAGTTCTACGGGTTCAATGTTCAGTTTCATTGTCTTGAAACGCTCCATACTCATCGATAGGATATTCTCAATCATCCCTGACAGAAAACTCAGACGCTGCATTATGATTTTCAGAAACTGTCTGTTTCTTGCTTCGTTACTCTGGTCATAATAACGCAGCATAGAATCTGCCGCCGAGTAAGCCACAGCCACCGGTGTCTTCAGTTCGTGGGTCATGTTATGCGTGAAGTCGTCTTTCATCTGCTCTATAGTACGTAGCTTACCGACACTATGCAGCAGATACCATATCAGAAACCCCATAAGAACGAGAATAGCCGCCGACGTGCCTATTATGCCTGACATCTGACGCAACACATAACCGTTAAGAGCACTGAAATAAGCCGTGTACACCGGCTCCTGACCCTCGGACAGCGAAAAATCAACCGACCACATATTCTTACGTTCGGCTGCTTTTTCTGTAAAGGGACATATCACGGCCTCACGTGGGTAAAGTCCTGCATTATTCAGTTCTTTATTGAATATACTGTCAAGTATGACGTAATTCCTATCGCCTATCAGAGTATCTGACTTTTCTATGATATGAAAATATCCGCTCATTGTCTGTCCGAGTCTTCCGAGAATATTGGGATAATCATATCCTCCTTCCGGTGTCTTCTCACCTTCGACCAACAGCGTCAGTTTAATAAACGAATCATCGCTGCCGAATGAAGAAGAGCCGTTAATCCGGGTGATTATCTCGAGTATATCGGCACGACGCACACATTCGCTGACAGTGCGGATAGCCTGTGTCTTTATCGTATCGTAAAGTCCGTATAGATACCATACGTTGCCAACGACCAGAAGAAAAATAGCCGTCAGACAGATAACAGTGATTGTTTTGAAGCGTTGCATGATGCAAAATTACTTAATTTTACATTACTTCATCTCCCAACTAAGACTAACTAAGACTAAAGGAGACATAGCTAAGACTATCGAAGGGATATGTAAGATAATTTTGCAGCAGATAACTAATCAAACACTCTTCTATGAAAACTTCACTATCATTAAAACAATTGCTGATAATACCGGGACTACTGTTTCTGCTCGCCAGCTGTAGCACCCGCAAAGGACTCGTATTCGCTAATCGTGACTGGCACATCAGCAATTACTACGGACAGATTATCGACCGTGATACCACTTATCGTATGACATTCGGCAACGTACTGATACCCGATCCGCTGACGATAATATCTTCTGCCGACTCGCTTGCGAAGTATCCTGGTCTGGACAAATTCTTATCCGACATATTGCACACAGCCCGTCTCGACAGCGCCGAGATACTTTTCTATACACCCTATATGCAGACTATGTTCGTCAGGCCGAAAGGAGACATAAAACTGACAAGACCATCATCTTTGTCATCATCTCTTGATGATGAAAACCCTTTCAGTATGTGGATGTATGATGACGATGTAGAGAAATGGGACAGACAGCCGACAGAGATGTACACCTACACATATTTCGACCGAAAGAAACAGCGGGTACTTGTTGTCGATTTTTATGACTACGGCGATGAACCCATAGCACAGATATTCGTATTCCAATCCCATACGAAAGCCACGCGGAAAATAAATTTGCCGCCTTCATGCAGATGGGCATTTTTCAAACACAAACTGAAAGACTATGAACGTGATGTGGAATTCTGGTCATCTCTAATCAACGACCATCGACAACTTGCTTTCTCAAACTATAAAATCGGTCAGGAACAAAAAAACAGAAAGAAATGAAACAGCTATTATTCTCTATCATAATTTTATCTTTATTTTCACCGGCTTTAAAAGCTCAGGAGACCAACAGCTATGTGTCCGACACAGATTCATTAGCCGACCCTTCTGTCACAGCTCTTAGTGAATTAGTGGTTGAAACACCGCTTGTCAGAAGAGAAGCTGACCGTATCGTGCTCAATGTTGCAGCTAATCCTTTAGCAGCCGGTAAAGATGTACAGGAACTGCTTAAGACCGCACCGGGTGTATGGGCCACAGATGATGCGCTTTCCATTTATGGACAAAGCGGCACAGCAGTTTATATCGACGACCGTAAGATTAATATGTCCGGCAGTCAGCTTATGACATATCTGAAGACTATCAGGTCATCAGACATAGCCACTATCGAGATTATTCCCAAAGTCGGAGCCGAATATAGTGCTGATTCAGCAGGCGGTGTAATCCGCATAAATCTGAAACGTAGACGTGTTGACGGCATCAGTGGGTCGGCAGGTCTGAACATTACCGCCGGAAAGTACAAACAATGGTACAATCCCTTTGCCAATGTAAGTCTGCACAGCGGAAAGTGGACAGCGAATGTCAGCGGCAACCTCAACGGCACTCCGTCCGACCGCTATACTTTATACCCATACTCCACAAACGCAGCCGAAGCACTAAGCCTTGACGGTGTGTCACACTCCAAAAACAAAAGCTTACAAGGAACTTTCATGGCAGCAGTATTCTTCGACCCATCTGACTCGGACCGCCTCGGCCTTCAGTTTGATTACAATTCAGACAGGACACATCACATTTCCGATTCCCGGACAGAAACCTACATAGGAGCTGAGTCAGCAGGTATGACCTACGGTAATTATGAAAACCATGATCGCTTCAACAACTTCAACGCGACTTTCAACTGGTCGCACTCTCTTGATGATGAAGGTTCGGTAATAAAACTTATTTCCACCTACAATTATCAGCATTCAGCTGTAGATGAAGACAACATGATGTCTTGGAGTCACACACCTAAAGACTCTGTTTACACTACTGATAACAGCAATCGCTACAACATATTCGTCACCGACTTATCTTTGCGTAAGTCATTCAGTCAGGCACTAAGTCTGAATGTCGGCGCCCGTTACACTTTCAATGATATAGCATATAAATCATCACATCATTATCTTGACGGTGGCAGATGGGTAGACAATTACGCCTATGATTACGATGACGCTCACAACGAGAACATAGCTGCTGTATATGCCTCAGCCAACGCTCAGACCGGACGATGGAAATTCAAGGCCGGCTTACGGGGCGAATATTTCCACCTCGGGGCTCATCACGAAGGTACAGTTTCAAATAATGGATTTGATTTATTTCCGAATGCCAATGTAGCTTTCAACCTTACCGAACGTGGTGACTATACGGCTGCCTTAGGTTATTACCGGAATATCAGACGCCCGTCATTTCAGTCTCTGAACCCCGTAGTGAAACAGGAATCCGACTACTCCTACAGTGTCGGTAATCCTTCGCTGACACCGAGTTTCACCAATGCTGTAAGCCTCGATTTCGTACTTGCCTCAAGATTCACCATTGCTACCGGATATTCGCAAACGGCTAATCCCATAAGACAGATGTTCGTCTCAGACCCGGAATATCCTGAAAGAATGTATCTCACATGGGCCAATATAGGCAAAGACCGCAATATGTTCATCCATGGCGACGGCTTTCTCAAACTCACAAAGTGGTGGACTCTCTATTCAAGCCTTACATACGTGCTCACTTCCCAACAGCTCGAAGCCAACCATTCTTACGACACCTTCGGCTATGTGCGTTTAGTGGTAAGTACCACATTCCTCCTCCCCGAAGATTTCAGCATCACAGCTAACTGTTTCTACAACTCAAAAATGAGAATAGGTAACATCACTATCTACCCTATCCTCAATCTCAATCCGACAATACAGAAACGGTTTGGCAAACGCTGGACTTTATCCCTCAGCTTCGAAGACCTGCTGCAACGCAAAAACAAAATCCGCACTACCTCCTCCGGCTATGACCGTCTGACCCGTTCCAAAAATTATCTCACCCCCAAACTCGCTCTCACCTACAACTTCAACTCCGGCAAAACTTTCCGCTCACCCCGCATCGAAAAGAACGCCGACACTTCCCGCCTCACCAAGGAATAAAAACTGTATGTCTTGCCTTTCCAGACAAGACATACAGTTTTTATCATTACTTCATATTTCGAGTTCAGAAGGATTTTTTATGATATGAGTACCAATCTAAAGCAAAATGTCAATCTTTCCTTGTTAATTGTCTCTTGTATTGTGACTTATTTTTGATTTCTACTGAACGGACACAAATCAAACAAAAGTTGCTTAATCTGCTCTGGAGATATTTTATCTTCAAGCATTTGTAACAATTCCTCTTGGCGTGGTTGTCCCATAGTGAGACGATAAAGAGAAAGGACTTTGATAAGTCGACTATAACGCGATACGTCTTCACTCATTGGATACATCGGTACAATGCGTTCTATCTTTTCAGTCTTAATATCCTCAAAGTGTTTATCGTTTAATGGTAAGTACCAAAATGGAATCATCTCTGAATTATTCCCCTTTAATTCAGTTGCAGCCTTACAAAACATATCATCCCACTTGAAAATGTCTTGATAAAGCTTAGCAACATTCCTTCTCACAGAGAGACATTTATAACGGTTAATACGTCCTTCGCGCTGTTCCAAGTTTTGTGGATTGGATGGTAAGTTCCAATGAATCATTTTACGACAATACCAGTGAAAGTCAAGGCCCTCCTGACCTACTGAAGTTGAAGCTAAAACAAAAGGACGGAAAGGACTATTAAAGGCCGAGCGTACGTTTATGGCATGGTCAACATTTTTCTCTGTTTGCTTATCACTACCGAAGTCAACAGCAAAGTGTTTGCGCATAGAGTATTTCTTGTCTGTGCCAAATGTCTGGATTGTATTCACCTGCTGAGGATATGCAGCTGCAAACGATTCCTTCATTCTTGCAACAATATCGTCAGTTTTTTTATTCTCACCAATCATGTGCACAAATTCGTCAAGTACAGACTGAAGATTTCCTTGTATGCAATAGTCTATTACCTTCTGAAAGTAGTTGCTATGGGCTTTACAATTATTTCGGACTGCAACAATTCCTTGACGATTGTTGAAGATACCAATTAATTCTTTGGCTACCTCTTCTGCATGTTGCTTAGCATTTATATCGCCAATCCTTTTGAATATACGATACAGACACATGGCAGGAGCTCCAATTGCCATCTCTGCTAATACTTCATCAGCCTCTTCAGGGATATTTCTGATTTCCTCGTCTTCATTATCGAGAGCAATCAAAAGTTGATAAATATCTAAAGAACTTACACGGCTGACAGTTTTACCATCAAATTTATTTAACTTGCTTCTTATACTCTTCCTGATTTGCTGTTTGATATCACTCAAAGACTTTCCAAAGCTTTCTTCCGGATTATACATATCAGCTAAATAAGTTGACACTGTATGCATAATAGTTAATGCTTTAGTCTTTGCACTATCTTTAAGAATCTGAAAATCTTCTTTATGGTAGGTCTCACTGGTTCTACGAAACAAACGTCTTTCTGTCTCGTATGAAATCAGACAGGCAAGCATCTTTGGCACCATGCCCCAAGAAGAGAAAATAAGATACTTTGAGAAGGCTTCGTTCTTTGTAAATACATTTAGTTGCTGTGTGTAGTAAGGATGTGAAGCTGGAATCCATAATAATGACTCTACACCCGTTGACTTCTTTCCTTTACCAAATATGCTATCTATTACGAAACCAAGTCTTGCATTTTTATAATCTTCGAGAGTATAATTCTCAACCTGATTTCGATCAAGTAACAGACAATCTTTCCTGAGACCTTTACCCGCTCCTGCTTTCCAAGCCTCTGCTATCTTATCTTTCAATTTATAGTTGTCCATAAATGAAAGCTGGTAGGCCGACGATTTTGTATAATCTACTGGGGCAGAATATAACATCTTACCAAACTTTCGACAATTGTCTATTAGATGCTGCATCTGAACAAAAGATCTGATGTCACCAACGGATAGGTAGTTATCAAGAGGAGGAAGGTCTTCATGGATAATACCCTCGTTAGACCGTTCAGTACGTCCCATAACTTGATAAAGCATGCTCTCTGCCAATTGATGCTTCTGACCAATTATTTCATCTGTCTCTTTTTCAAGGCGCTTCAAGACAGAAGAGTAATCATTCCAAATAGTTTTATAATCAATTTTCTTATCATCGTTAGCATAAAGAAAATCCATCAAACGATGAAAATCCTTATATTGTTCGTCATTATTGGTGTCGTTGAGTTCTTCGAGTGTTGTGTACGGCTTGTATGGTGTAGCTGATAACAACAGAATATAAGTATCTTTATTAGCAAAGAACTTTCGAGCAATCATATTTTCTTCTGTCTCAGTTACCTTATCCGTATCAATCAAGGAACTGAACTTCTGAAACTCGTCCATTATAACCAGGTCGGGTTTTAAAATCTCAAGACTGATGTCTGCAAAGATTTTTCGAAGCTCGATAGTGAAATAGTAAATGTCGTTCTGCCATTGCTTATCTTGCTCAGAATCACACAGACGAATCAGGCGTTGCATGAAGGTTTCATCTTCTGAACACATCTGGGAGAGTTTCGAAATTATTGCTTCGATTATAGTCTCTCGATATTCAGTCATATTAGGTTCACGCACTGCATTATAATAATACTCCCTTAACCCTTTCCATGACTTTGGAGCCCCACCAACCAGCATGGCAGATAGCTTATTCAACTTTACTTGTGACTTAAATTCTGAAAGAAGAGACAAACAGGCATATATCAAAGCCCTCTCGTTTACACTACCTGTTCCCCAAGTCATCTGAAAAGACGTTGTAGGCGTGAGCGATAAGACCAAAGTATCTTTACCTGAAGCTGTTAGTTCGACTTTTTTGCGGTAGTAAACAAAGTGTTGCATAGAAAGACGGCTTTGCGATAAATCCACCTTTTCACCATCGTCAGATAGAGTATCTATATTCTGTTGGGCAATCTGTAGATTACAGCACACATATACGATACAGTACAAGCCATCGTCATATAGAACTTCATTCGCCAATTCTTCCTTTACACGACGTACTACTTCTGATGCAACAGTTGTCTTTCCAAGACCTGCTTCGTCAGCAACAAGCACACGTTTTTGTCCTTTTTTATATGCTTCAAGCACATGTTCGGCTGTTGCAGCTTGAAAATCCAATGGTTTATTTTTCATTATACTACGTCTTTAGTTGATTGCTGAAACAAATTGTTTATACATCTTAATAAAGGCAGCTGGTACTACATCATCACTCAGTTTGCTCACCAGCTGACCAATCTCCTGAATTTGTTTCGGATTGGTTGCAGCAATCTTTAACATTTTCTCATATAGATTTGGAAAAATAGTGCTTTCATCACTTCCTGTTCCCTTACTGCCATACTCTCTTAGTAAGACTTCACTTGAAATATACTGTAACGGAGTATCAGTCAACATGAGCTCCAACAACCGGAAAAAATCTTTTTTAGACTTGATAATACCTTTGTATATTTCTTTATCTCTGCCAGAGGGCATACCAATAGTTTCTATCTTAATAACACTATCATGATGTATGCCATTAGGAGAGCTTGCCGATAATATGTAAAACTCAGATAACTCATCAATCTCCATATCTTCAAATGCCACTCTACCAGTCCATAGTTGCAAAAGTTCTTTCTTCTGAAGCGGAGCTATAAAGACATCATTAGGCAACGTCCTAATGTCAGAAGTCACTACTACAGAAAATCTGCCATCACGGTGATGGGTTATTCGTGCTTTTAAGTCTTCCGCACACATCAGATCCTTCATAGCTGATTCTGCTACGTCCCACTTAATAACCGATGAAGCCATTTCTAATGGTTCGTTCAATGGCATGAACTTGCTATCACTACTATTTTTCTCGTAAAACTCTCTAAGAAATTGTGCTGATCGCGTATTCCCATATTTATATTTGAGCCTAAGAAGAAACTCTCCATTACGTTCAAAGGCCGATGTTGTGGCATTGGCAGAACCGAGATATAGATACTGTTCATTACGGCCATTCCATACATAATACATCTTGGCATGTAAATCCATGCCTCTACTTGCCAAGTCATCAAGTGCTACATAGATACCTCCTTTATTTTTAAATTTATCAAAGATATTTTTATCAACATATTCCTTTCTGGTGATAAGTACTCGGTTGTATCTATCTTCTGGATTAAGTTTTGAGAGCATTGTTTTGTCAAGAAATGGAGAGATGATTATACTCTCAGTTCCTACAAGATACTCTTCCACTTGTTGTAAACCAAAGTCGTAATCAAATAAATAAGGATAGAAATCATAATCCTCAAAAGGAGCTTCAACATCAAATTTCTCAACACGTTCCAAATCGGTAGCCAGTTTCAAAACAGACTTCTTCTGAGCTTCACCTATATTTGATTCTTTGACAACAGATTTGATGAAAGCAACCAAAGGATAGTGCTTTTTGTTCTTGACCGACGCCGATCCTACCTTACCAGTCAAACTGACAATACAATCAATAGTATCTGTATAGGCCAAGTTACGACTTGTTACTATGAGTTTAAGGAGTACATCTTTCTTATTATCATTATTGATTTCTCGAATTAACCAAAGCTTAGGATGGAAATTCGCCTTATTGTTCTGTTTATCAAAGACCTCAAAAATATTACGTTCCATCAACGAATACATCTTGCGTATAGTTGGAGGCACTATTATTCCGCCTTTGTTGCAGAAAACCACAACCTTTTCACTACTTTTTGTAATAGCTTCTAACAACAGATGAGGTGACTGAATGACATTATCATCCATTTCACCCAACATACCAAATGCTAGATAGGCATTAAGCATAGCCTCGAAACTCAAGCAATAGGTCATTCCAAGTGCAAAGTCAGTAGAATAACCTTGTGTAGGTGCTAACAGGTCACCATACAGATGTTCTTGCAATATTTTATCAGCCATAGTTTTATTGAGGATTTCTGATTTCGTTTACCATAGTTCGCACGGTTTCCCAGCGAAAAGTATTAGGAAATGGGTTACCACGTCGTTGGTTCTTATATGCACTATTACCAATCTTACTACGTTCTCGCTTAACGGCATATTCACGGGCTTTTACGAGTTGATCAACCCTTGCAATATCACCTTTTATGATTGCGTTATAACAGTCTTCACAGAACTTTGTTAACATCACATCAATAGAACGCATGTAGTCAAATAAGGCTCTATATCCATTTTGATTATAGATAGTTTCCTTATATTCAGCAAATAGTTTGTTATATTCTTCTTCGCAAAATTCGGCATCATCTAATTTGTCAAAGCTATAATAATAACTATAGTTGAATCTCCAATCAATCAGATACATGAGTTTCGAAAAGAGTACAGATTTTTTGTAAATATCAATCATATCCGGACTTAAGTCTGCTAAGATTGGTTCTATCTCGAAATATTTGATACCTTCTGGAATTTCAAACTTGCTATCAATAAGATAGGCAAGCATTGTTCCATCACAACTGGCATGTATCCTATCTTTTAGAAATGAAGCCTCCTTTTCTGATAAAGAAAGATCCATTGTCTTTCCATTAAAGAAATCGTAAGTTTTTCCACAAGTTTTAATCAGTTGCTTTTCACCTGTCAAGTCGTCTGCATCCTCTGTTGGATCTTCGCTTTTCAGCGTGCGATTGCTATGGGGATTCTCAAAGTGCTTTTTATTTAGTTCCAAAATTAATCTTTCTATCCCGGTATCAGGAATAATACCATATTTAGCTAATCCGCTACCATAAATATATGCAGGGTCATACTTAACATATTTATTGTAGTCATTTAAAGCATCTTTTAATGTGTTTATTCCTGTTATTCCTGTTTCTGTAGTATTAATTTTGCCATTGTCCCATTTTGCCATTTGCTTTGTAATCTGGACTTCAGCTTCTCTAATAAAACGCCTAACTTCGGCAAGATTCTGAAATTTACGGCTCTTGAATGCGGTATGGTAATATAAAGAAGGCATCACAACAAAGTACTTGGCATGGTGCTGAAGAGTGGAGGTTCCAGGGAATAAGGTATTAGAAAAGTGATCTCGTACTCTTCCAATACCTAATTCTTCAATAGCTTCTGATTCCTGTAGCAATTGCATCATTTTAGCTACACGCTTCTTTTCTTCTGTATTGAAGTTTACAAATCCTATTTGCATATATTTAATTTTATTCTTTTAATTCAATATTTCTTAAACATTAAGGTAGGCTTGCCATAGAGCATTTGTAACAGCACCAAGCTCTACATTTACAATGTAATCACCTAATGAACTATTATCAAAGTGCGGAATTATCCGAAATAGGGAAGAATACCTTTGAAAATAAAATTATAATTTGATTATTGTTTTCTGCGGTATTTCTGATTGGGATCGTTAGGCTTATCGGGAATGGTACGTTCCAACACTCCGGCTTCTACAAGATCGTAGATATATTTCTTACGGTTATCGAAATGGTCACTGACTCTGGCACGTTGTAGAATTTCTTGTCTATTTCGAGGTATAGAACAATAGTTCCTAATGTCTTGCTGTTTTTTGGATAACTTTATTTTAGATTGGTTATTTTTCTGAGCTGGGTCGATAATCGACAGCACTGGGTCGGTAACTGGGTCGGTTTTTTTCTGAGCTGGGTCGGTAATCGACAGCAC
>CAMWVA010000037.1 GCA_947177575.1 uncultured Porphyromonadaceae bacterium
AATGTTCTTTTATCACATTGGTCAGTCCGAAATCTCCTTCTATTCCTATAGCCCAGGTGCCGATAGGGAATGATACCCCTACTTTCCAACCCATCTCGAAACGACGCTGACCGCCGACACCAAATAGTGACCAGTCTATGTCTTTATCGAGAAGATTATCGTTATCTATACGGTTGTCACCGGCAAAGGCATAGCTAAACTGCGGACCGGTATAGACCGACAGGCCGAAACTATCAGAAATATCAAAAGTATAACCGGTAACTATAGGCACACGCACACCGACCTTATACAGTGATTTAAGGACTTTGGGTGAATATCCTGTATTATCTGCTATAAGAATGTCGTCATAATCGTAGTTGTCATAGAAGAGTGAGACACCCGGTTCAAAATAAAAGTTATTTCCTAACCATACGTTGCATACCGCTCCGAGAGACACGCCGAAACCGGGCTTATACATCTTCATTTTTAAATCGGTTTCGTTACTTTTCCACTTTGTCGGCAGATTGATGTCCAATGTGGCGCGGGCACCCCACATAACATCTGATTCTGCATGAAGTGTGAGAGACGAGAGCGCAAAGGCAGCAGCAATAAATACTGACGGTTTCATAATGTGACTTGGTTAAGAGTGAAACGTAACGGCCATCGCCTCCGTATAGTCGGTAGCCGTATCACAATAACGCCTCAGATACAGCTATTATTTTATCCTGTCCGTGCGGGAGATAGCTCACAGTTGTATTGTCTGGCGAATGTTTCTATACGTTGATGCTTCCCCGAGAACTCCTAACAGTAGACGAACAATATTTTTTAAGTTAATTTTTGGTTGCAGCGGAAATTTAAATAATATTCTTCGGCGTAAAACTCAGATAACGATTATAAATTTATAATTTTGCTGTTTTAAAATATTATGCGTAGTCTGTTTTACATAGTTATTTTGTTAATCGTTACCGGTTGCCGTTTTTCAAGTTCCCAGACTAAGGTGCTTGACGAGGCTCAGTGTCTTATGCATAGCGACCCGGATGCGGCTCTTTCAAAGCTTAATGCTGTTGATGTATCGGAATTTCAGGATTCTGCTACTATGGCACGCTGGGCACTGCTGTATAGCGAGGCAATAGTTGTTAACAGACTCTCCGTTCCTAATGACACTATAGTTAACATTGCTATTGATTATTACGGACGGCATCATCTGAATGATGAATTTCGGAAAGCCTCGAGTTTGAAAGTACTGATTCAGGCATCAGGCAGATCAGATACACTTGCCACAGCACTTTATCTTCAGAAAGAAAAGGAATTTCTTTTATATAAGGAGCGAGCCAAACGTGAGACCTATATGCTGGTGGGTCTCGTTGTCCTGCTTATTGCAGCCGGTATAATAGTATGGCTGCGTCAGCGTATTAAGTTGCAGACATTACAGAATGAAGCTTTGATGGCCGAAGCTTCCGGACTGAAAAGTCAAATAGATGCAAGTCGCGGAGACGTAGGTAGGCTGGAACTGAAGTTGCGGGGATTGCTCGAAAACCGTTTTGCTCTTATTGATTCCCTTTGCCAGACTTATTATGAATCGCAAGGTACCAAAATCGAGCGTAAGGCCATAGTGGATAAAGTGAAAAGCGAAATCGAGTCAGTACGCACTGATTCGTTTCATGAGATGGAAAAGGTCGTTAATGACTGCTGCGATAATCTTCTCGTAAAAGTCAGAGAGGCCTATCCTGACATCAAGCCTGAGAATTATCAGCTTTTGGTGTATCTTGCAAGCGGCCTTTCGACACGCACCATCAGCCTTCTTCTCTGTGAATCGGTAGAGGTAGTGTATAAACGTAAATCGAGGCTGAAAGCTCGCCTTAAAGACCTTGTGGAACCTGTCTACTCTGACATCATGACAATATTCTGACCCATTTTGTCCTATGGTCAGACTTTTTAAAAGTTGTTTCTATTATATATTTGATTATTAAGTTATTATAAATTGTGCTGTCAGACTGATATTTTGGTGTGAGGGGACTTCTGTGAGTAATTTTGCGACAAAAATTTTACTCGCATGAACGCTAAATCATTTATCGTAATTCTGACTTTGCTTCTCGCTATTGAAACAGGTCAGGCACAGAATCAGGAGCACACAGACAGCCTCACACGTGAATTACAGGAGCTGATAGTGACGGCAGATCAGTCTGTCACTAAACTCGTCGGCTCGACACTCGTATCTGACATCGCCGGCTCAAATCTTGCCGACCTCGGTAACGCTCTCGATGTACTTGCCCGGCTACCGATGATTAAGGTGCAGGATTCAGCCGTCAGTGTGATAGGGAAGAGTAATATCGAAATTTACATCGACGGCCGACCGATTCGTGACCAGCAGGAATTACAGCATCTGCTTTCGTCGAATCTAAAGAAAGTAGAGTTACTTATGGCTCCCGGAGCAGAATATGAAAGCACAACTGGAGCGGTATTAAAGATTACCACCAGACGTAAGTTTGTGCAGGGTTTGTCGCTGACAGACCAGCTTAATATTCAGGAACGTCGCAAATGGTCGGTTATGGATTACCTCGGAATAGATTACAGAATCGGCGACTGGGAGATTTTTCTTGACGGCACAATTAACCACAACAATTCGCTTGCCAAAGGCACTACCGTAAATACACTTCTGTATGACGGTAAAGAAACTGTTGTGGAAAGCACTCAGCACAATTCATATCCGATAACAACCGGCATTATCAAAGCAGGATTTAACTACACTAAAAACCTACAATCATTCGGCGCTTATTACCGATACAACCCCGAACGTGGCGATTTTAATAATTCAGGGACAGAGAGATTTGACAATAATTCTGTCTTGCATCGTGAGATAGATAAACGGGTAAGGGCCCATAACCATCTTGTCTCTCTGTATTATGAGAACACTTTTGCTGACAAATATCGGCTGCATTTCGACGGCGATTTTCAGCAGTCGGAAGATAACAACAGTAGCGTAACAAAATACCCTGAATCGGTAAATCCTGATGTCAATTCGACTGACCGGCGCAAATCAACTCTCTGGGCTGGAAAACTGTATCTGAATTTTCCTCTTTATGAAGGGAATTTCACTGTCGGCACACAGGACAGTTATACCCATACCTCCCTTGACTACCGTATGTTGAACGCTCAGATAGGGGAGTACATACCTTCATCTCTGACAGATGCAAGGCAGACATCCGCTGCTCTGTTTGCATCATGGGCCCGTATGTTCGGCAACTTTTCTCTGTCTGTCGGAGCAAGATACGAATATGTAAATTATGATTTTAAGGTTAACGACAGACGTGACGAGGATGTAAGTCGCCGTTATCATCTGTTGACTCCTGATTTATCCTTAGGATACTTCTTCAATGATGATACACAGTTAAGTCTGACTTATAAGGTGGCAACAGTAAAGCCTCCTTATTCTCAGCTGACAGGTTCCCTTACCTACGTCGGCCTACACGAGATTGAAGGTGGTAATCCGGCTTTGCAAGACGAGAAATTGCACAATATACAGCTCTTCGGTACGTGGAAAGGCTTTATGCTTCAGACAGATTTCATACGCAGCCTTGATACCTACGCATACGTCAAACAACCTTATCCGGCGGCCGATCTCCAGCTTCTTATGCACCCCGTAAATATTGATGTGTCGGCCCTCAGCCTCTATCTTATCTGGAATAAGCCGGTTCATCGCTGGACTCCGAACCTGACATTCGGCCTGTATCGCCAATGGCTGAGACTTGACAACACCCACTACAATAAACCTATCTTCTCCTATTATTTCGATAATATTTTCTCCCTTCCCCACGGGTGGACCGTAACAGCCGATATAAGCGGCCGAACTGCCGGAGATATGCACACCAACTGTTTCAGCACGACATGGTTCACGATGAATGTTTCTGTCGGCAAAACCTTCCTTAATAAATCTCTTACCGTAAGACTATCGGCCACAGACATATTCAATACCTCTAACAATGACTGGACAATGAATACCTACGGCATTTTTGTCGATAAGCGTCAGAGCTATGATCAGCGTGGCATATCCCTTAACCTTATCTACAACTTCCAACCCCGTAAGAGTCGCTACAAAGGCACTTCAGCAGCGGAAGCCGAGCTTAAACGTCTGTAAAATCACCCTCGGAAAAATCTGTGTAGTTCTTTTATATAATTTTGTCGTTTTTTATTCGTAATAAATACGACAAAATTATTATCTTTGTAATTGGAAAGTAATATTTAGAAATGACGACTGCTAAGAAGATTAAACAGATGGTTTCGAGTTTTCCCGATGACTTTGTGTTTGTTGTCTCGGATCTTGACTGTGATGTCAGTCAACGGGAGGCGGCCGCAAGAGCATTACAACGTATGGCAGAGAGGGGTGAAATCTCTAAGCTGTGCAATGGTAAATACTTCAAGCCCCGTATAACTATGTTTGGTACGTTGAAACCATCTCCATCGCAGATTGCGAAGGAATATCTCGTAAAGGATGGGAAGACCGTTGGCTATCTGACTGGAGGAACAGCCTTCTCCCGATATTCCCTCACAACCCAGATCTCATCGGAGATTCAAATCGGCACAAATCAATATCGTCGTCCCCTAAATAGAGGAAACTACAGAATATCTTTTGTATTCCAGCAAAATCCAATAGCGGAAAGTGACACTGAGCTTTTGCGATTGTTAGATTGCATTAGATTTATCAAGGAGATTCCTGGTACAACACCAAGTGAGGCTTGCAAAAGGCTAATGTGTATTGTAGAAAATCTTGGCGAACAGAAAAAGGTTAAACTTATTCAGTATGCTTTGAAGTATACACCATTTGTACGTGCTTTGTTGGGAGCGATATTGGAAAATATTGGTTCTTCAAAAGCTATGACAGAGCCATTGAGGCAATCCCTGAATGGTATATCTAAATACCTGCTTCCTATTTCAGCAATCGTCCTTCCGAATAAACTTAACTGGAGAATACATGAACCTTCACGATAATAGAAAACTTTTTACAGATGCTGTTTTAGCAACCGCTCAGCATCTGGATATAAATCCGATATTTGTAGAAAAAGATTATTGGATTACCCGTTCCTTAAAACTTATGTCAAAGGCAGATCCGAACGGAAGAGCTATATTCAAAGGGGGCACCAGTCTTTCCAAGGCATACTTCATTGGGTCAAGATTTTCGGAAGATATAGATGTGGCTATCGTCAACGCAGATTTATTGAACGGTAATCAAAGGAAGTCTCTAATTAAGCGACTTGCTAAATCAGCTACTGTCGGACTTAAAGAGATAGTTACTCCTGGAGTTACAAGTAAAGGTTCAAGTTATTATAAAGCAATATATGGGTACAGTCAGTTACCTGAACTTACTGAGCCGATAGAAGGGATACCAATCAGACCTGGACAGATCATGCTTGAAATAAATTCGTTTGCTAATCCATATCCTTTTGTGAATTGCTCAATCGGAAATTTCATAGGTGAGTTTCTTAAAAGGACTTATAACGATAGTATGATAGAAGAATATGGTCTTGAAGAATTTAAGATGAACGTACTTGATAAAAAAAGGACGGCTACTGAGAAGATTGTCTCCTTGTTTCGTTACTCTTTAGCAAAAGATTATGAGCAGGAATTGGCAAAGAAAATACGTCATTTCTATGACCTCTATTTTTTAATGGAAGATTCAGAGTGTTTCGAATATTTCTATTCACAGGAATTTATCAGTGACCTCAGTTCATTGCTTGACCATGATAGGGAAATGTTTGATAAACCAGACGGTTGGAACACACGGTCAATAATGGATTCTCCACTCTTCAAATCTCTTGATGAGGTTTGGGAAAGAAGTCTATCAACATTATATGAAAAGGAATTATCAGCATTAGCCTATAAGCCAATTCCTCCTGCTAAGTCTGTCATAGAGAATGTAGCCTCTATTATTGGAGAAATTAGAAAATTTCCTTCAAATTAATAAAATTGAGACTAAGAGCACGTGGGAGGGAATGGGAAGTAAGGTAGATAGCCGGATTTTTTATTCTGTAGGGGTGAAATGCTTGTGATTTTTGTCTACATTTGCAGTTGAAATGACAAAGGATGAACTTGTAGCGAAGCTGCACGACATAGAATGGGAGGATTTTGAAGTCAAGGCTGCAAAATCCGAGTTGCCGAAGAATATCTGGGAAAGCGTCAGCGCGTTCTCAAATACCTCCGGCGGCTGGATTGTGCTCGGAGTAAAACAGTCTGGCAAAACATTCGAGATTCAAGGTGTGGATAATATCGAAAAACTTGAACAGGATTTTCTTGGTACTCTCCGTTCCGAGAAATTTAATGAAAGATTGGCAGTTACCTCCAAGCAATATGATATTGACGGTAAGAAACTTCTTGCGTTTTATGTTCCGGAGGTTGATATGAAGCCCGTCTATTTCGGAAATCCCATCAATACTTTCATTCGAATGGGTAGCGGCGACCAACGTGCAACTGAAGGTGAAATACGGGCGATGTTCCGTAATCAATCCTTCGGCAAGAAAACCGAAGAGACTATACCCGACACAAGTATTGAAATGCTTAATCTCAATACTTTAAAAAGCTATAGGTTTGCTCTTAGCCAGACTCGGAATCTTGTAAATCTCCGAGAGGTTAGTGATGCAGATTTTTGCGAACAGGTCAATATCACCCGAAATGGTTTGCTCACCTATGCCGGACTCCTGATGTTCGGCAAAGCACCCTACGTTCTCCGCTATGTACCGACATTCTGTGTTGACTACATCGAGATTCCGGGGCCAACAATCCAACAGGCAGAAGTTCGGTACACCTACCGCATTCCGGAACAGGACAACATCTGGGAAGCTGTTCAGATTATTCTGCGTCGCTTCCGTACACTTGTGGATGCCCCAATCCATATCAAAGACGATGGATTTGCGACAACAGATGAAAGCCAATATAAAGTACTACGCGAAGCCCTCGCCAACATGGTTATGCACTGCGACCACTTCGATTCGTTACGCTCCTGCATCCGTGTCTATACCGACCATATCGAGTTTATGAACGGTGGTGCCTTCCCCCTCCCTGTCAAAGACATACTCGGAAAGATTTACTCCAAACTCCGCAATCCAACTATCGCCAAACTTTTCCGCTTCGTTGGCATCGCCGAAAACGCAGGATATGGTATGAATAAACTCGCAAGCTGGGAAACCCTGACAGGCACACGCCCCACCATCGAAAGCGACCGCACCATTGCCACAGTCTCCTTTCCCCTCAAATCAGCTATCCAAAGAAAGACCGAAGACAGCAATGTCGGTAAAAATGTCGGTAAAAATGTCGGTAAAAATGTCGGTAAAGCCTTAACCGAGCGTCAACAGAAAATATTGAACCTTATTACAGATAATCCTACAATCAGTATAGCTGAAATGGCGACAGTCATTGGAGTTACAACTAGAACAGTTGAAAGAGAGACCCCCAAAATGAAAGATATAATCCGTCATGTAGGCCCAAAGAACGGTGGCTATTGGGAAATTATCGATATTTAATCATCCTTTCAATAACAGTTTATACCTTCAAATAAAATTGATATTAAAACCGTTTACTTCTCTATATTGCTTTTGTAAAATACTTTCATTAAATCTGCAATCAAACAAAAATTTTAATTGAATGGAGATAGTTATAAATTGTCTAAAAGTAGTTTTGATAGAAAAGGATTGATAAATAGTGATATGAATAGCTTAAAGTTAATCCTTCAACTGTTTCAAAATGGTGTACTAAATCCTTTGTAATCCAATCTTGAAACGCTTATCAAAATATCAAAGCTTTTAGGAGTCAAAATGGAAAATTTATTGAATAAACGATGTATTGAATTCGTAAAAATCTAATTTCCATGAAAACACTTGAACAAGGTTATGTATATATTCTGACTAATCCAAGTTTTAAGGAAGATTGGGTAAAAATTGGTAAAAGTTCTCGACCAGTAGATGTTCGGTCAAAGGAGCTTGATAATACTGCTGTGCCTCTTCCATTTGAAATATTTGCAACCATGAAGACTTGCAAATATAACGAAGTAGAGAAATTAGTACATAAAACCATCGATAGACTAACAGATCTACGCATACGGCAGAATCGTGAATTTTTCAATGTGTCACCCCAAATGGCACTTGAAATTTTCAAAGATATAGCTATGACTATTGATGATGCTGAAGTCGTATTGTACCATGAAAATAAACCGATTGTGGATACCACAGTGGTTATTGCCAATACAAAACGCGAGGTTAAACGCCCTCGTTTTAAATTCAGCATGTGTGATATAAAAATTGGAGAGCTTATAACATTTATCCCTACTGGGGTAGTTGTAAAGGTGGCATCCGATGATTCTATTGAATATGACGGTCGCATTTATAAACTTTCTCCATTTGTAGGAACATTTATGCCTGAAGATAAACGTAATACTTCAGGTGCGTATCAAGGAGCGAAATATTTTTCTTACGAAGGTCATATTCTTGATGAGTTGAGGAAAGAGAAAGAAAAAGCGTAAGACTAATATTTAACTTTATTTAAATGGATATTCCGCAGTCAAATGGTCTCACTACTGTTCGTCTTGGTAACATATTTGCTAAGACAGTAGCGACATATAAATATTTCTGGTTTCTATCTATTTTACAAATTCATGCTAAAACTGAAAATCTTCGAATTGACGTATGGGATATTGTGATCCGTATGGTTGCTAATGCATGGTATCCTATACATTATTTTCGATTATCGTTCGGTAAGAGTGATTCTCTGTTTGATATAGTAATGGATTTACAAAAGATTACTAATCTTTCCATTGATTCTGATATAGACACTATTATTCAAGAACTGAAAGATAATTTGAAAAACTCTGAGATTAGAAGTAGATTGAGGATACTTACGTTGAATGTTCCGTTTCGTTTTCTCCGCCCATGGATAGATACCTCTGATAATAAAGAAGTAGTGAGACGTTCCCAATTATTAGAAAACGGTTGTTTGTATTCAATTCACAAAGATAAATCCGATTTTTTTGTTGAGATTAATCCTAACTGGCACACCTATATTCATAACCACTATAATATTTTGATGGATTTTACATATTGGAACTTGACTCAGTTCTTACAGGTAAGAAATCCGAATGTGCCGGCAATTTCCAATAAATTAATAAAACCTATTAAACGAGATTCTTTGGCTAAACAGCACCGTTATTGGGATATGATTATAGAGCTCGGTGGACCAATAAACTGTATCTACACTGGGAAAGAATTGTATTGCTCAGATTATGAACTAGATCATTTTCTACCTTGGAGTTTTGTGGCTCATAATTTGAATTGGAACTTAATTCCCTCTAACGGAAGTATTAATTCTTCAAAAAGTAATAAGTTACCAGATTTATCTCTGTATCTGCACAAGCTGGCTGATATGCAGCATAAATCATTAAGTTTATGTATTAACGCAAATAGAGAACCTAAAATACTTGAGGATTATTTATCCTTAGGCTATACTCCGCGTGAATTGGTAGATATGAGTACCAATCAATTTAGGGAGTTATATAAAAGAACCTTTAATCCTATGAATCAGATTGCACTAAATATGGGATATGAAACATGGAAATATGACGGACGATGGAAATAGAAAAAATAAATCATCCATATCTTACCGCCATTAAACGTACAGATCTTTCTGTACCTACAAGGTATCTTGTGCAACATGCTTTACTGAAAGGTCGTATTCTTGACTTTGGATGTGGATTTGGTTATGATACCGATGAACTCAATAGACAAGGATACAATATTATTGGATATGACTATTATTATCGTGCAGATTATCCAGAAGGAAAGTTTGACACTATAATTTGCAACTATGTTCTGAATGTTTTAGAACCGTATGCACAGGCAGAGGTAATGATGAATGTAACTAATCTGCTGCATCCCAAAGGTACGGCCTATTTCGCTGTGCGCAGAGATTTAGCAGAAGAAGGGTTTCGACTACACGCTATTTATAAGCAATATACATATCAATGTAATGTAAGGCTGCCTTTTAAGAGTTTAGTTTGTAATAAGAGTTATGAATTATACCAATATAACCATTTCAATAAACTTCCTCGAATTGAAGGTGAACGATGCCCGTTTTGTCGTCTCTCCCGACGTGTGGAAATAATATGTGAGACAGCTACATGTGTTGCGTTTTATGACGGTTATCCTGTATCTCCGGGACATGCGCTGATTATTTCGAAACGGCATGTTGCCTCATACTTTGATCTCTCTAACCATGAACGAGAGGCTATGAATGTTATGCTTCAATATGTAAAACAAAAGGTTGACGAGCGATTCCATCCTGACGGTTACAATATTGGCATTAACGTGAACGAAGCTGCCGGACAATCCGTCTTTCACGTTCACATGCACCTTATCCCTCGTTATAAAGGCGATGTCAAAAATCCCAAAGGGGGCATTAGAGGAGTGATCCCAAGTAAACAAAAATATTAAACTAATTATTAGAGAAATTTATTTCTTAGAAAGATATATTATGAAATCAGATTTTTCAATTATTTTATCAATTATTGCACTAATTGGAGTTATCTCTGTGTGGCTACTATGGCTTTGTGACAGCATTGAACTATCTGTAATTGGATTAGACACATTTATTGGAGTTATCGTTGCTTTACTGGCACTAATATTTACGGTGACTATTGGTTACCAGATAATTAATACCATAGAATTTCGGCGTGAAATTATGGATTTAAAAACACGACAGCACATAATTGAAACTAATTATAATAATTATATAAAACTGGCACAAAATCTTCAGTCAGGAATATGCGCTAGTAATGCACAATTTCAGTATGAAAAAGGTAATTATTTCGAAGCCTTTGTATCTTATAATACAGCTCTATTCTTTGCAATAGAAGCTGATCAACCGAACCAATCGAATTTTATTAATCAATTAAGACTAATAACGGTAAATATCTCATCTCCTATAACGAATTTTGATAAAGGAAGTCAGGAGCTTATTTTATACACAAAGAAGATTAAAGCTACAACATCTTATAGAAACTGTTTAGGATCTGAATATGATAAAGTAATGAATGATTTTTGGAGTAAAATATCTCAAATGGGTTATAAAAAACCGACTGATTCATTATAAGGAGAAAGTTCTAGTTCAAAATATAATATAACTTTGATTCGTTAGCTGATAATTAAATTAGATAATATGGCATACGAAGATAGATATAAAGAGTTTGAACAGTATCTTACTTCTGGGGAACCGGGAGTAGAGGAACGTGCTCGTAACTGGTCGATAGCTATCGGCTTGCAGGATGTCGACGGACTGAAGCCGTCGGAGTTTCTACTTGAGCAGGCTAAGGCAAATATAGAGGGGAGAATTTCAAGTGCTGATGTTGGTCGCAGATTGGAGGAATACTATAGCCAAAAGTCTATACGAGAAAAAGCTGAGGCTGACGGGACACTTCAAGCCGATAATGTTTCTGATCGCATCAATCTTCTACTTGAGGAAAAAGCTTTTACATTCTCTCCGATGGAATTGTCTCGTATACATGGTTTTCTTTTCAAAGGGATTATCCGTAATGCCGGACAATTCCGCACTTATAACATAACTAAAAATCAATGGATTCTTGATGGAGAGTCTATAGAATACGGTAGCGCCGGTTCTCTGATGAAATTACTGACTTTTGATTTTTCAGAAGAAAAGAAGTTTGATTACAGTACGATATCCTCTGTCGAAGCCATAAAACATATATCCCGATTTATTTCTGACATTTGGCAGATTCACGCTTTTGTTGAAGGGAACACTCGTACCACTGCTGTATTCTTGATTAAATATCTCAGAAGTTTCGGTTTCGATGTGAATAATGAGAGTTTTGAGAAACATTCATGGTTCTTCCGCAATGCTCTCGTCCGTTCTCAATATGAGAATATTCCCAAGGGTATTCATCGCACCTTTGAGCCTCTTGAACGGTTTATGAATTTTGCTGTCTTCGGTATTCCGGCTGACCTCCGTAACCGTACTCTCCACATTCGTTGGGAAGAGTCAAAAAATCAAAATGACGTTTCAGGAGCTGCTAAACGCCAAAATGACGTTTTGAAAACGTCAAAAGGGATGACTGAAAAATTGACGTTAAAAGAGATGGCTGTTGTCAGGCTGATAACGGCAGATCCAAAAATCTCAATTGCCTCCCTCACTACTAAGACAGGACTTTCAAGGCGTACTATTGACCGTACCATTGCCATATTAAAAGAAAAAGGTCTATTGATCAGAGAAGGGGCAAAGAACAATGCAACATGGAAAATCCAACTTATCAATCTTTAGGCTTAAAGTATATTTATTATACTTTTACTTAATAGCTTCAGCTATGCATAGTTTAGAAATCAGGTTATTTAAAATGATATTTGTTAAGAACTGTTGCGCGACAGATTTATATTCATCGCGCGACAGATAATCAATTATAAAGTTAATTATTTCTTTTCGCGGCAAAGTGCGTAACGTCGTGCGGCATTATCGTTCAGCTGGTTCTGTGCGGCGGCTTTGGCATACCATTCCATAGCTTTACGTATGTTATGGTCCACACCGCGTCCTTCGAAGTATAGGTCGCCTAAGGCACACTGAGCCGGAGCGTAATCCATTTCGGCCGAATGTTCCAGATATTCTATAGCACGGGGCATGGATTTCTCTATACCGCGTCCGCTTTCGCAAAAGGCTGCCATAAGGTACATTGCACGGGCATTGCTTTGGGCTGCCTGCTCGATAAGCTGCACACCTTTCTTCAGGTCATAGTGTGAATAGGCCGGATTGGTAAGTATAAGTCCGGTCATAATCTGTCCGTCGGCAACTCCGGCTTTCTCTACAGTTTTGAAATCACGCAGAGCTTTGGTAAAATCCTTCTGTCTGTAGGCCTGGAGGCCATTAAGGTAGGAGACGAAAGGAGAATTCGGTATAGAATCTGTGATAAGTTTTTTGAATGTTTCGGCATATCCGTTGCGCGTAGCTTCGGTGTACCAATGTAAGGCCTGTTCGTAGTTGACCGGTGTACCGACTCCATGACGGTAACAGCTGGCAAGTACCCACTGTGCCTTGCCCATATCCTTGACGGCGGCTTTAGTGTACCACTTTACGGCCTGATCAGTATTTCTGGTCAGGCCATCTCCGCTCAGGTAGCAGTTGGCTGTCTGATACATTGCCTGAGGCAGACCCGCGTAAGCAGCTTGCAGCATATAATCAGCTCCGAGATTTCTGTCGCGCTTCACGCCTGTGCCTTTAAGCAACATTGTACCATAATAGTATGCACAGTCCGCATTTCCACTGGCTGCTCCCTGTCTGAACCAAGCGGCTGCTTTGTCAAGTTGATTTGTTTTGAGCATTGACAGACCGAGTTCACGTTGTGCCGTGACACTATGACCGAGAGCTGCAATAGTAAGAAAAGGTGTAGCTTTTGTGCTGTCACGTTCTACACCGATACCTTTCTGATAACATGAGGCAAGCAGCATGTTGCTGAACAGATTGCCCTTCTTTGCCTGTTCAACATTACGCAGTAGCAACGAAGTGTTACCTCTTTGTATAGAAGCCTCATAAAGTTGTGCAGCCTTCAGTGAGTCAGCTGCTATACCTCGGCCATACTGATAGCACATACCTGCGTATTCCAGACCTTGAGCGTTACCCTGCTGTGCTGATTTGAGCCACCATTTCAGAGCTTCCTTAAAGTCGCGTGGTATGTTACGTCCGCTATAATACCAAGCTCCCACCTCGTTTTGCGCCTGAGCGTTACCCTGCTGTGCGAGTGCGAATATCGCCTTTACAGTATCATTTGCCTGAGGCTGTACTTTTTGTGCTATGAGGTCTGAGGGTGCAAGAGCTATGATTAGTGCTGCTATGGCTATCTTTATCAATTGTGACATCTGCTTATTGGTTTCGGTATGATTACTGATTTATATTAAGAGTCTACTGACAGCCGCAGAGGTATATTTTTCTATCTTATAGCTATCCGCAGTCCATACAATTCTGTTACTGATGCAAAGTTAGTTACTTAGCTGAAAATGTGCAAGCAGATAGCCACACTATTGACAATGGCAATGATAGCTGTACTCGCATATATACGGTTAGCTGTTTTTCTGGATTGGCTCACATATATAGTTTTTTAGAAAATTGACTAACTTTGCACAAATTATGAATGTCACTTCTGATGGTATAGTTACGTTTTTATCTTGCATAATCAATGGCTTCTCAAACTACATTCTGGAATATCGACCGAATAATGAAACTTATTATCGGTCTGGCTATTGCGGCGGTTATTATATGCCTGTTGCAATATCTCCGTAAGGCTTTGCTTCCGTTTTTTGTCGCATGTTTTATAGCATATATGCTTCAGCCTCTGGTTGAATTTAACCGGAGATGGACACATGAGAAGAAACGTGTGTTTTCTTCAATTCTGACGGTTCTCGAAGTGCTTGTGGTTATCGGAGGTGTGGTATATCTCTTTTTGCCCCATGTTATGCATGAAGTCGATGTGCTTGGAGCTATACTTCATGATGTCAATAGTGGAAAGACACCGCTACCTCCGGAATTTGCCGATCTGGTGAAATATGTACAGACACGCTTCAATCCTGACGAAATTAAAGATATGTTTTCCGGTTTTCATCTTGATGCTATTATAAGCCGGGGTACATCGCTTTTAGGTGAGTCGTTGAGTGCAATAGGAGAAGTTCTGGCTTGGGCTATGACATTGATATATGTGTTGTTTATACTCATTGATTATCCACAGATTAACAGAGGATTCAAACTTATCGTACCTTTTAAGTACAGAGAGGGAGCTATATCGGTAGTACATGACGTACAGGATAATATGAACCGTTATTTTCGCGGTCAGGGCTGTGTGGCTCTGTGTGCGATGGTATTCTATTGCATAGGCTTTTCGATAATCGGTCTGCCGCTTGCCATACCGTTGGGTATCCTTGTCGGAGTGCTTTATATGATACCTTATTTTCAGTATATTACTGTTATTCCGGTCGCTATCATCTGTCTGATATATTCTTTGGGCGGTACTGAAAGCTTTACCGGACTTTTCGGCAAATCATTACTTGTCTATCTGGTCAGTCAGTCTATCTGTGACTATGTAGTAACTCCTCACATAATGGGTAGGGAAATGGGACTCAATCCGGCTGTCATTCTTCTCTCGCTGTCGGTATGGGGTAGTCTGCTTGGCATAATCGGTATGATTATAGCTTTGCCTGTCACTTCGCTTATTATGTCATATTACGAACGTTATATATCTAATCCTAATGGACATACTCCGGATTCGGAATCAACTGCTGACAAGTCTGAGTGAAGGTATGCTTTTCCCTTCTGTAAATATGTGCAATCCGATAATATAGTCGCCTAAAAGTGTGCAAAAAGGAAAAATATTTTGAAAATTAATTCCGAAATGAAACTATTGCACGACTAAAGGTGTTTATACTAAATAACGTTATCTAATATCATGAAAGTAGGACTCTTCATACCTTGCTACGTAGATGCCGTATTTCCGGAAGTGGGAATGGCATCATACAAGCTTCTGCGTCATCTCGGTCTTGATGTCACCTATCCGAAAGGGCAGACCTGCTGTGGTCAGCCTATGGCAAACGCCGGATTTGCAAAAGACGCTACACAGCTGGCTTCGAAATATGAATCAATGTTTAAGGGATTTGATTATATTGTGGCTCCCTCGGTGTCATGTACAGCCTTCATACGTCTGCAATATCCTAATATATTGAAAGATGCTAACCATAAATGTGAAATAGCCTCACGCACTATGGATTTAGTTGAATTTTTGCATGATGTGGTTAAGATAAAGGGGCCGTTAGGCAGATTCCCTCATAAAGTAAGTCTGCATAATTCATGTCACGGTGTGAGAGAACTCCATCTTTCCTCACCTTCGGAAATGGTAGTGCCGAGATACAACAAAATAAAAGATCTTCTGAATCTGATGGAAGGTATAGAGGTTGTGGAACCGGAAAGAGAGGATGAGTGCTGCGGATTCGGAGGAATGTTCAGTGTCGAAGAAACAGCTGTCAGCAAACAGATGGGTGAACAGAAACTGATGCGTCACGCTGCTACCGGAGCTGAGTACATTACCGGAGCCGACTGTTCGTGTCTTATGCATATAGCAGGAATCAATGCCAAAGAGATGAAGTATCCGGCAATAAAATTTCTTCATGTGGCAGAAATCCTTGCTTCAGGAATTAAATAATGACTCCTTGAAAACACTGTCGCCTTACCAGAGGCTGACTTCTAATCTTAAAATCTGCTATTATGAGTACTTCACACAGCATAGCCGCCAAGAAATTTTTAGAGAATCAGACATACGCTACGTGGCATGATAAAACCTTCTGGGGTGTAAGAGCCAAGAGAGACAAATTGGCTTTCGAACTTCCGGAGTGGGAACGACTGCGCGATAAGGCTTCGGCGATAAAAAGACATACTCTTACCAATATTGACATGTATCTGGAAATGTTTTCAGAGGCTGCCGAGAAAAACGGTGTGGAGGTTCATTGGGCCAAAGATGCGCAAGAGTTTAACGAGATAGTATTCAACATTCTTAAGTCTCACAACGCTAAAAAGCTTGTGAAATCGAAATCCATGCTCACAGAGGAGTGCCGTATGAATCCTTATCTGGAGGAGCGCGGCATAGAAGTGGTGGAGACCGACCTCGGTGAACGTATCCTTCAGCTCGACCATCAGGACCCGAGCCATATCGTTATGCCTGCGACTCACCTGAGCCATGATGATGTCGGAGAGATATTCGAAAGAGAGCTGAATACGGAGAAGGGTAATCATGACCCTACGTATCTTACATATATGGCACGCCTCAGTCTGCGTGATGAGTTTCTGACAGCCGATGCCGGCATGACAGGAGCTAATTTCGGTATAGCAGCTACGGGTGATATTGTCGTCTGTACCAATGAAGGCAATGCTGATATGTCTACCTCTGTACCGAAACTTCAGATTGCTGCCATAGGACTCGAAAAAATCATACCTGACTATGAGGCACTGTCTGTATTTGTAAGACTTCTGGCACGTTCGGCAACGGGACAGCCTTCGACTGTGTACACAAGTCATTTCAGAAAGGCCCGTCCGGGAGCGGATAAAATGCACATCGTGATTGTGGATAACGGCAGAAGTCAATGGCTCGGTGATCCTCAGCATTGGGAGTCGCTGAAGTGTATAAGGTGCGGAGCCTGTATGAATACATGTCCGGTCTACCGTTGGTCAGGCGGATATTCTTACAGCTATTTTATTCCGGGTCCGATAGGTATCAATCTCGGTATGCTGCGTAATCCGAAAGAATATTCGGGCAACGTAAGTGCATGTACGCTGTGTCTGAGCTGTCAGTGCGTATGCCCGGCGAAGGTTGATTTAGGCACACAGATTTATAAGTGGCGTCAGGCCCTTGACAGTTATGGGGTAGCAAACAAGGAAAAAAAGATGATGGTGAAGGGTATGGATATGATATTTGACCATCTGTCAGTATATAATGCCGCCACTGCGTGCGCTCATTTCCTTAACGGAATGGGTCCGCTTGTCAACAACGGACTTAACCCTTGGGCATACGCTCACAAAATGATGAAATTCCCGAAAAAGCCTTTCCATAAGCAATTCGAGGATATGGAAAAGAATGAGAAATAAAGCCCGTCGCCAAAATGAATTAAGTTATGAGCACAAAGAAAGATATAATAGACAGATGCAGAGCTAATATCAGAGAACGTCTGATACGTCCGACATTGACTGACCTTAATCCGACCGTGTATGATGATCCTCTTGAGAAATTCATCTCGCAGGCTCAGGTGATGGGTTGCAGGGTGGAAAGAGCGAAGTCAACAGATGAGGTTGATGCTATTATAAAGAAGGTTTATCCTGATGCAAAGATAGTAGCGAGCAGTCTGCCTTATGTGAAGAGCGCGAGTCTGAATCCTGATACAGTGCCTGACGCTCAGGCACTGAACGGGGTGGACGTAGGTGTAATAAGGGCAGAATTCGGAGTTGCCGAAAACGGTAGCGTCTGGGTTATGCAGAAAGTGAAGGAGCGTGATGTATGCTTTATTTCTGAAAACCTTGTAGCCGTTATGCCTGAACATGTTGTCAGTAATATGCACGAGGCTTACGGTGAAGTAAGTTTTAACGATTACGGCTACGGAGTCTTCATTGCAGGTCCTTCAAAGACTGCCGATATTGCTCAGGTACTTGTGATGGGTGCTCAGGCAGCACGCAGTATGACCCTTATCCTTATTCCTGATCTTTAAATTCCTAATCTTTAAACTTTGAATCCTGACATTATGAACACCATTATATCCTTGCTTCCTGTAATCATACTTTTTGTGTTGATGCTCGGTCTGAAGGTTACAGGCTGGAAAAGTGCTCTTCTGACATTTATTATCACAGCTGCCTTAGCATTGTGGGTCGCTCCGGCTATAGGGATTATACCTGAGAGGTTTGCAGGCGACTCAGTCTACAGTCTGGTGTGGTGGAGTGTCGCGGAGGGTGTGCTGAAGGCTATATTTCCGATTCTGATTATCATTCTTATGGCTATTTACAGTTATAATGTGATTGTGGAATCGAAGGCTATAGAGATTATAAAAAAGCAGTTTACGGCTCTTACCGATGATAAAGGAGTATTGGTGCTCATGATGGTATGGGGATTCGGCGGTTTGCTTGAAGGCATGGCCGGTTTCGGAACGGCAGTTGCCATTCCGGCTGCTATATTGATAGGCTTAGGCTTTAAACCAATGTTCTCGGCTTTGGTAGCCTTACTTGGTAATACTGTGGCAACCGGATTCGGAGCTGTCGGAGTTCCTGTTACTACTCTGTGCAATGAAATTTCGGCCGGAGGCAGCGCATCCGTACAGACAGTATGTGAGGTATCTACTTTCTCCGTGATTCAGCTTTCACCGCTTTTTATATTGATACCTTTCGTTATATTGATGCTGACCGACAGAAAGGCATGGGTGAAAAACCTTTGTGTGGCTGTATGGGTAGGAGGTGTGTCATTGGCTGTACAGTTAGTGTGCGCTACATTCCTTGGAGCCGAAACACCGGCTATCTTAGGTTCTATAGCTGCCATACTCGCTATTATAATCTATGATCGTCTTTTCCTTCCGCGTAAGAAGAAATCGGAAAAGACAGATAAATTTACCGTTGGCGAGACATTGAGAGCATGGAGTGTATATCTGTTTATTCTCATATTCATTATTGTAGGAGGTGCATTGTGTCCGCCTGTCAATAATTTTCTCAAGTCGCATTTAGTGACGGTATTACCGTTGCCGATAATCGGCTCCACATTCAAATTCGGCTGGCTGAGCAATGCAGGTCTGATGCTTTTCCTCGGTAGCGTATTAGGTGGCTTGGTACAGGGTCTTAGCTGGCGTCAGCTCACAGTAGTTATGTCAAGAACGATAGTAAATCTGCGATTTACGGTAATCACTATCATATCGCTTATATCTCTTGCTTCAATAATGAACTATAGCGGTATGATAGCAGCTATAGCAGTAGGCTTAGTTAGCGTTTCAGGAAGTTTCTATCCATTCTTTGCACCGCTCATCGGAGCTATCGGTACATTTGTGACAGGCAGCGATACATCATCAAACATATTGTTTGGCAAGCTTCAGGCAAATGTAGCCGGTCAGCTCGGCATGACCGGTACCACTTCGGTATGCGGCTTTACCGGCTCGGAAGCCGACTGGCTCGCTGCCTCCAACACAGTAGGCGCCACCGGCGGAAAGATGATTTCACCTCAGAGTATAGCTATTGCCACCGCAGCCTGCGATATGAAAGGCAAAGACGATGCCATTATGCTGAAAGCCATTCCGTATGCCCTTGGCTACATCATCATCTGCGGTATAATTGTGTACTTAGGTTGCTGATGTGAAATATACGTAAAAATATTCAATTGAAGAGGGTGTATCAAAAGAAAGATTTGATACACCCTCTTGACGTTAGTGGTAGATTGCGGAGGTACAGGCGTCAGTTATCAGTTTCGGAAGTATTTGTTGGTTTTGTTACAATAGCGTCTGCCATATCAATTATCAGTTCGTGTAGTTGTAGAGGTACAGTGAATTTTGCCGGGATTGCATTATAGCCGACTATAGCACCGATAATATTGCCTGCTACGGCGCCGGTCGAGTCGCTGTCGCCACCATGATTCACGGCACATACTAAGCAGCCGCTGAAATCGTCGATGTGACGCAATACGCTGAATACTGCGATAGCCAAGGTTTCTTCAGCTACCCAGCCTTCGCCGAGATAATTCTCAATTATTTCCCAATCAGGCAGTTTGACATCGGCTGCACGGATAGCACTGTGTATAATATCGGTAAATTCCTTCAAATAAGGTGCTGATTCTCCATACACTTCAGTTATTACGGATAGGATATCTTCAACGATTGTCTTGAAAGTTTCCCTATCGATATGTTCGGTGTTTACACACTGTTGTATAATTACAGCTAAGGCAGCCGACGAATAGGTGCTCAGCGGATGTAAATGGGTGAGAGCAGCCGTCTCGCCTGCTATACGTGCTGTTTCCTGAAGTGTCCAGCCGTGCTTGGCACCATACAGACCTATTGGCGCGACACGCATAACGCCTCCGCACCCTTTACTGTTATTATCAGCCTCTTTCCCTCTATATATCGAAAGCAAAGCTGACATGCAAGTATTGCCAGGGGCCCGACGTTGATTAAGTTCATCAATCTCGCTTAAAGCCGACTCATATCCGGCCTTCACTTTTCTGTCAGCCTGATGTCCGAACCATATCAGATACGCCTCACAGATAGTCTTCAGCAGGGGAGTACCGTTCTTTTCAGCCTCCAGCAGAGCCTCAGCCGTATAAAGTGTCATCTGCGTATCGTCAGAAAACAACGCCTTCTTAGGTCTTTGCAGTCTATCTAACCACGGATAACTCATATCATACTGCTGCACCCCCATCTCCCCATAGCGATATTTTATCTCCTCAAACGAGTAAACAAACTCCACCGGATAGCCTAAAGCATCTCCGCACGCACCGCCCACCAGCGACCCTCTCACCTTGTCCTGTATTGTCTTTTCTGTCATAATTTTGTTTTATAAATTCTATTATTAAAAATTATAGTTGTTATTTCGATAAATAAAGTAGGGAGTTATTATTTCCATACTAACTAATAATAGAGAGTGAAAAAAGCGATTAAATATATCACTTATAAATTGAAACAAATAATTAATACCTGAAAGAGAGATATGCTAAAATATTAGCATAAAGTGGGTAGGTATTTGTATTAAAAAGGTGAGGAGAGAGGAGAGGGCTTATTTGAGGGCTTTGAGTATTAGGGAGTTGGCGCGGTCAACGACGGAGGTGTCGAGGGAGGCGAGGTAGATACGGGTGGTGGCCTCCGAGTCGTGGCCCATGCCTTCGCTTATAACGCTGATGGGGATGCCTTGGGCTCTGGCTACGGAGGCCCAGCTGTGGCGGGCAACGTAAAGGGTGAGGGGAACGGTGACGCCGACCATGGGTGCGATTTTTTTCAGGCTATGGTTGATGTTGTAGGCCATATTGCGGTAGGCATTGCGTTCGTCGGTGTCGGGACGACGTATGATGGGTAAAAGGTAGGGGGTTGAGTTTTCGGGGTATTTGTCAAGCAGGCATTGCATGTCTCGGGTCCATGCTATGGTAAGTTGCTGGCCTGTTTTACGGCGGCGGTAACTGATGTAACCTTCGGCGAGGTCGGTTTTGCGAAGAAAGGCCATGTCGATAAAGCTCATACCGCGTAGCATAAAGCTGAACATGAACATATCACGTGCATAGTCTAATATGGGTGTGTTGGAGAGGTCGAGACGCTTTATCTTCTTTATGATAGCGAGTGGCAGGGCTCGTTTGACAGTTTTGTCGACACCGGTGTAGACATGTCGGAAGGGATTGTGGTTTTCGATTATATCGTCTTCTACCGCACGGTTGTAGACTGCGCGGAGTATACGTATATAAAAGGAGATAGTATTAGGTGCTACTCCCCGGTTTTGGTGCCATGCTTCGTAGGATTCGAGCAATTCTGAGGTGAGGGCATCGAGCATGATGTCGTCGGTAGATGCCTGTGAGGGATTAGTAGTGCTGTAAGCATTCAGGAATTTGCGAAAGCTGTTGAGAGTGGCGGTGTATGTCTCGGCTGTGCGTGTCTTACCGTTTTGTCTGAGACGTGTGATGAGACTCTGCATAAAATTAAAGAGAGTGTACTGGGTGGCATAGCGTTCAAACTCCTCGACTATATCGTCAGGAGTATAGATAATCCCTGATTTGTCCATACGGTGTACGATACGTGTCAGACGGCTGACATCGCTACGTATACGTTCGCGTATTGACTGAATGAGAGTACGTCTTTCGCTGCGACGGCGGTCTGTCACGACAAGGGAGCGTTTTTCGTCCCATTCGGAAGAAAAGACATGACATTCAGAGAGAAGGACACGAATCCTACGTTCGTGCATGATCTGGTAGTAGATAGTTCCCTCGTGGTCAGCGACAGTCGAGGGACGGAACTTTATTTTTATCGTAGCCATTTTTTTGTTTTTTGCTTATATTCACCACAAAGGTAAACTCTTGCAAAGGTAAAATAAGGCCTTCGAAAGACGCAGCTACATATTAATATATGCGATTAAAAATAAAGTTAGTGGTTATCTCACGGAATTTTAGTAAATTTGCAGCCTAAAACCCCAACAACTTAAAAACGATACATTAGAAATGACAAAAGCAGAGATAGCAAGCGAGATAGCCAAGACCACAGGTCTTGACAAGTCGGCAGTAGTTACAGTAATCGAACAGTTTATGAGCGTGGTGAAAGATAGTCTTTCACGTGGTGAACATGTGTATCTGCGCGGTTTCGGCAGCTTTATAATCAAGACACGTGCTGAAAAGACCGGTCGTAACATCTCAAAGAACACAGCTCTTATCATACCGGCCCATAACATTCCGGCTTTCAAGCCGGCTCCGGCCTTCAAGGAAGAGGTAGCTAAACTTGACACTGAGACTAAAGCCTAAGAGAGAGCTGTACATAGTAATTGAAAGGGAGAATATTCAGTAACATGTTACTGAATATTCTCCCTTTCAATTACTATGATATTAATGACACGATCGAGCCGTTACGAAGGTCAGCTTGCATTGAGATT
>CAMWVA010000038.1 GCA_947177575.1 uncultured Porphyromonadaceae bacterium
GAACTGGGTAAGGGGGACTATGACCTGATTTTTATCTTAAATGAAAGAGCCGTGATAAATACATTTATTATAATATCTACTTAGAAATTAGAATTTCCTCTATAAGTGTATGTTTACAATGATAGCACAACTGTTTCGGAAAGGCCACTTGCTGATATTATATCTTTTATAGCTACTCCTAATGCTTTAAGCTTACGTGCCATTTCTAATTTTTCTTGCTGGCGACCTTCCTCAAGACCTATTTCACGTCCTATCTCGCGACCTTCCTCACGTCCTATTTCGCGACCTTCTTCTATTGCCGTTTTCCATGCATCCTGTTCAACACGATAGGCATCGACAGCACGGTCATAGGCAAGACGTTCTCCGTCGCTCAGAGCACCGAGACGTGCCACCTGCTCCAGTTTTTCGATTATCGGAAGATGCTCCTTTCCCGGTATATATTCCATTGTCTTCATATTTTTCAGAATAAAAATGATACGTTCGAAATTATCCTCACACTCCTCTATCGACCCGTACTTCATCTGCGGAAACATGATATAGGTCATACGCATGTAGTCGTCGAACACCTCGCCTGTGTGACGGTCACGTTTCTCCAGATCAATCCGCAGCCGGGGATTACGTCCCGGAAGATTGAAGTTCAGGAAAAATACTCCGTACACCCGCTTGATATTGTAGAACCACCCGTCGCCGGCCTTACCCTGACGTGCCAATGCCGAAGCGATATAGTATGCCGCACGCTGCTCAAAGAATGACTGGCGTTTGTTCTGCATCTCCACGAGCACTTTCTCACCTTTGTCAGTTTCGCACAGAAGATCGAACACAATACCACGTTTGGACTGCAGTCCACGCGGAATCTCTTTGTCGATATAGGTTATATCCTTAAAAAGGACCTCACCGTCAAAGATAATATTAAGCACATTTATAAGTATGTCTTTGTGTTCCTCTTGTCCGAAGATTATTTTAAACCCTTCGTCTACAAACGGATTGACAAATACACCGTATTTATCAGAATTGTCTCTCGGAGTGAGACCAACAGATGATTGATTATTATCCATGCGCAAATTTAATCCTTAAATCCGCAACAGACCTTAATCTATATTAATAATTCTATATTAATTTAATCTAAATCACATAGAATCGTATATTACCTGTTAGCCATAGCAAAGTTAACCAACTCCTTCCGATTATACAAGAGCATTTTGGCTTTAACTACGTTAGCAAAACAGCTGAATTCTTGATTTAGTAAGACTAACTTTACGGTCTTTCCAACATGACGGTACTTTCTTCCTTAAATAGAATTTATGATAATAAATATATCTCTCGCTTCCGAGGCAAAAGCGAGAGATATATTTATTAAACAATTAAATAGCTCTTAAATTAAAACTCATGGACATATTTGGCACCTACAGGTATTTTTGAACTAAAAGGCACATTATTACAGTCATAGGCTTCATTGATTTTTATCCTCTTGACAGATGTATTTGTACAGGTTATACTCTCAAGGTTTTCAGTAGCGCTTATATCAAGATCGGGGCCGACTTTACTAAATTCCATTGATAACCATGCGAGCAGATGACATCCGGTAAAATCTACGGCTGTCAGTTCTGAATTTTCGAAAATTATTGCCTGTACAAGATTTTTACAACCGGAGAAATTCAGCTCACCGACTCCGGTCTGATAACAATAAATAGTGTTAAGCGACGAGAGATTCTCAAGTATGACAGTGGAAAGTTTTGAATTTTCCGCCACTCTGAGGACTTCAAGAGATTTACAATTTTTCAACACTAAAGAAGAAAATCTGTTTCCGTCAAGCTGTAAGCCTTCCAATAGCTCAAAGTCTTCAAAAACCATGTCTTTGTCTATATCCAGAACATCAGCATATATGAATTTTATGGTGTTCCTGAAAGCATCAAATTTAACGTTATCCAAAAGTCCCTTACCACAACGTGACACTTTAAGTTCCTCCAAAGGAGCATTATCCGGAAGCGTTAATGAAGTCAGATTGGACGAAAATGAAGTCACCAGTGATTTCAAAGACTCGCAGCCTGATAGATCAAGTGAGGTAATCGGGGTACCACTTAAAGACAGGGTTTCAAGTTTTTTAAGTCCGGCCACTTTTATTTGTGAAAGCTTAGTCGAAGTACTGAGGTTAATATATTCAAGCTTTGAAAAGGCTGTTAGATCCAGATTCTCATACCGTGAATAAGCAGCATTGAAATATTCAAGACTTTCTTTCAAATCCGAGATGTCCACCATACCGATCCGGCTACTGTTAATATTGAGAGATTTGATTGCCTTAAGACCATCAATATTGAGTTCAACCAGAGCATCTGTGGAAAACAGATCCAGAATCTCCAGCTTGGTCAGTTTTCTCAGGTCAAGATATTTCACCATACTGTAAGTAAGATTGAGCGAAGTAAGATTAGTAAAAAATCTTATACCTGTAAGGTCTGTAATTCCTTGGCCTTGCAAATTCAACTCGGTTACTTTTTCAGCATCTTTGTTAGAATAGAAATCATTATCCGAATCTGAGGAAAGAGTTCTTATGTATTCACGGAAGCGAACATCCGGCACGACCAACGGATTGAGAAGATTAATCACTCCTATAGTGACATCTATTTCCATTGTGTCACCATTTCCGGCTGCATTATATGCCTGCACTTTGTAATGGCCATTGTCAAGCGGTAGGAAAATGGAATTTGAACCACGCTGCAGCAGTTCGTCGCCAAGATACCAGCGGAAACCCCATGCTCTGTCAGCTTTTGCCTCAAGAGTCACAACACCTTCTTCTGAGGTGACAATTTCCACTGTCAGATGGTCCGGACGTCCGGAAGCATCTACTGTCACAGGCAGTGAGGGCTTGCCTGTACCGAAACTATTGGTGCCTGCAACAGTATATTCTCCTGACTCGGAAAATTCATACACAGGTTCTTCAGTAGCGGTTATAGCAGTGCCGTCAAGATACCACGTATAGGCGGTTGCATTCCTGATTGGAGACGTGCGGAGCACAATATTACCATCTTCGGTTTCCCAAAGCTCTATTTCGCCTGCATCGTCCGGAATTATATTCAGTTCCTCATCTTTTCCACACGAAACAAGTGTCATAATGCCTATAATAAGTCCAAGGATACCGAATCGGGACATAGACATTACTTTTTTCATTTCTTAAGAATTTTTTTGCCATTGACTATATACAGTCCGACAGGAAGATTTTCAAGTGCGTTCCGGACAGTGTCAGCACTACCTACATACAGACCGGTAACAGTGTAGACATACACCTTATCAGAAGGGATAAAACTGATATCGGAAACACCGGCATCAGTATTGACGGGAACAAGGATATCGGCAGTATAGTTTGTGGCAACTACGTCCGTACCTTTTACTATGGCCCACATATCGAATACAATCTGAGCATCCTCGTTGACCTTGGCAGTCATCGGAGCCGGGTCTTCGGTCAGCTTGTTATCCATCCACCAGTCGCCTGTAGGATATGCACAGAAGGTGTATAAATTCATTACTGTCTGAGGTTCAAAGCTAATTGTGGAATTCTCAGCATTAAAGGTACCTGTCAGATTACCACCGTCGAAAGGAAACAGATTTGTAAAGGTCAGTGTATTTCCGTCAGCAGTAACTGTTACATCATGGTTGGAGAGATCAACTATATTCCAGTCGCTTGTTTCGCTACCGAACGGTTCGAGATCAAGCACCATAAAGGGATTAGCATTATAGGTACCTGCAAGTTTCTCAGCGGTAAGTGTTCCAGTCTGAACCGGTGTAAGAATATTGGAATAGAAGTTTGTGGCAACTACATCCGTACCTTTTACTATGGCCCACATGTCGAATACAATCTGAGCATCCTCGTTGACTTTGGCAGTCATCGGAGCCGGGTCTTCGGTCAGCTTATTATCCATCCACCAGTCGCCTGTAGGATAACCACAGAAAGTGTAGTCACCCAACACGGTCTGAGGCTGAAAGAGGATAGTAGCGTTTTCAGGGTCAAACGTACCAGTAAGATTTCCGTTTTCAACCGGGAAGAAATTTATAAAGGTCAGGGTATTATCCTCAGCAGTCACGGTCACTTCATGCTGATCGAAAGTGACCGGAGTCCAGTCCTCACCGGCATTACCGAAGGCACCAAGGTCAAGCACCGTGATATTAGCATTATATACTCCGCTGATTTCTTCAGCAGTGACAGCCATAGCATCGACTGCGGCAAACATAGCCGAGGCAGTAACAATCGAGAGTAATTTTGTATTCATATCCATTTGGAATTAAAATAAATAATATTCAATGTAAATGATTAAAGATGATGCAAGACGTCCTTTAAAGAATTGCGATTGCTTCCGGAACGCACAGTATTATCAATATAATTCACATTACCGGTAAGCTTCATGACATAAGTCTGAGCTTCAAGATTCTGATCAACTCCGGTAGCTGTAATATAGACAGACGCAGTGTTGTCTTCAACAGTAATGTATATATTTCCTTCTCTAAAAATAAACAGTCCATTGAAGCCGTAATCTTCTCCCATATAGAACCAGCGGCGTAGCCAGCATGATCCATATACTCCCATATTATCATCGAAGAAGCCTGAGCTACAGTAGGCAGTAACTCCGTCATTCTCCATAAGTATAGGATACATACCTTCACAAAGACGGAATTCCCCGAAAGGCTGCATAGGCTGAGTATTAATCTGTATATTCACATAATCCTGATATTCTTGCCCTACGTATGGCGAAGCATATTTATCGCCTTGTACATTAATAAGGGCTGAAGTATAGGGCATATCATTAAGCTGCCCGAAATAATAAACGGATAGTAAAGATGTATTTACCTGACGGAAGTCGCCCTGTACAACATATACAGGTAAGCGATTACCAGCACTGATTATATTTATACGGCCTGTCCTGTAGGGAATTTGCAGAACATCGACCTCAATACTCAGTTTATCGTCGCTTTTGGAAACTTCCATCCACTCACCGCCTTCGATAATCTCGAACGTCCAGCCATGAGCCATAGGAGCCGAAATTTCTACCTCAGCTTCCAGATTCCCGTTTTCCAAGGCGACCACCATAGGAGAGAGTGAAAGAGTATGCTGTCCGAGAGCATTCTGTTTAAGTCTTATAATAGCCTTAGCCTCGGAATCGTTCTTAACATAGAAATTAATCAGCGCTTCACGGATACCGCCTGAATTGGGAAGCACTTTTACATTAAGTGTTCCGTCACCGATAGTCTGTGAAGGAGTGATATTGAGCCATGAAGCGGATGAGGAGACACTCCACACCGAATTGCATTTTACCTCAATAACCAGATCTTCTCCATCACAACTTACCTCAATATCGGAAGATGGTGATACCGTAAGTGAGACAGCCGGTTCATCATTTTCTTTGCACCCGCTCAAAGCAACTATAAGAAATAATGCTAGCAACCAGCTTGTAATCTGTTGTAATTGTTGTCGCATAAATGAGAATTTGATTAGTTTACTTCCCAAAATTACTGTCTTCTCAAATTATGGACAATCAAATTCCGACGAATCGCGCTATTTCCCGATAAATAGGGTTTAATATTTCCTTAATGCATTCCCAGCCATAACAAAACATTGTTTTTATTCGGTTGCGGTACTACCACAGTCTCCTCTTTATCACCTGCACACAGCCGTACGCGCAGACTGCCTTTGAAAAATTTATACACACCGGTCACTGATGAAATGGACGCGATTACATTGCGGCGTAACTTACAGAACATTTCCGCCGGAAGCAGATGTTCAAATTCTCTAAGAGATTTAAACCCTGTCATCCATTTCCGGCCATTGTCATCGACACAGTAGACATATTTGTCTTCACATTCAAGCCAGCGTACTTTTTCAATAGGTATGAAACTATAACTGTCACTCTGCTGAATAAGAATACGCGGCATAGCATTTGCTTTCGGTATTTCCCTCTCCCATACGGGCATATCTGACTCAGTAGTATTTTCCTCCCAGCTTCCTACCCCCACTCTATCAGAAAAATATTCATATTTTTTAATCGAGCTTTCCAAAGCATCTATAGAAAAAGGTTTCAGCAGATAATCCAGACTGTTAAGATGAAAAGCCTGAATTGCAAACTCGGAATATGCTGTGGTAAAAATAATCGACACTTCGGTGTCTATACGTTCAAATATTTCAAAACATTGTCCGTCATCAAGCTCAATATCCATAAATACAAGGTCAATATCCTTATTCTTACCTAAGATACCGACAACTTCCTCTACAGTTTCAGCATATCCTACACATTCCCATTGAGGTCGCAGACTACATACATTATGGTACAACTCCTCTCTGGCCAATCTTTCATTCTCAACAATCAGATATCTGGTCATGGTAAATTCTATTTTTTGTTAAGGTAATATAAGGAACTTCCACACTGAAAACTTTATCATCGGAATTAACCGATATTTTTAACCGGTACTTTTCATAAATTCTTTTCAGATAGGAAAGACCGTACCCGCTCTTATCTTTTTTATTCAGATTGACTCGTAAAGGATTAGTCACAATAACTCTGTCGGACACAAACCGGATTTCTACTTCCAGAGGTTCAGCACTGGTGAGTCTGTTGTGTTTCACCACATTCTCCACAAGTAACTGCATCGAAAAAGGCACTACGAATTTACCCGCAGGGGGCTGACCCACAAACGACACTTTAAATTTTGATCCGTAACGCAAGTTAAGTATGTGAAGATAATCATTAAGAAAAGCCAGTTCCTTTTCAAGAGATGTTTCCTGTATCTCACGGTTATCAAGTATATAACGGTATATCTGTGAAAGAACCAGTATAAACTTTCTGTTTTCCTCTATACCGGCGCTACCAAGCATTGAATAAAGTATATTAAGACTGTTAAAAAGGAAATGTGGTTTGAACTGAGCAAGCATAACGCGCTGCCGATAGTCCATAAGCTCCTGAAGTGCTGCCCGGCGCTGGCTTTCGGCATCACGCCTTGCACATTCATAATAAACTGCCTCACAGATAAGATAAATCAGGATACAATTGAAGAATGTTCCTCCCCATTCCACATACTGATGTGTAATGAGAATGAAAATCAAATTTGTCAATCCTACAGAGATGACAGACAACACAAATGTTATGGTACAGCGTAGTGCCATGTTACATCTGTATTTCGGCAGAAACACAAGAGCTGATATAATAATCCACAAGACTGACAGCGGAACCAGATTCATCATATAAGTGGTCAACAGCACCTGAACGTTCCCATAGGCGTTTATAACACCATATCGCATCCAAACATAAAAGAACTGAAAAACAGCCGTATATATCAGAATGACAGCAATAAGACCTATAATGATTTTCCACGAATGGCTACGTAGAAGTCGGCGCGGTAGTTCAAGGTCAGCTATCAGAGGCTTTTCTATATCCATAACAGAAGTAAATTGTAATGCAAAGATAGCATTTACGATTTAATTTAATCGTATCTCTATCGAATTAAATCAAAATGCTTATACATAATCAAGGCGTCGGACTTCACAGCCAAACGCCTTTATATTTTCCATAATACTTTTTCTAACTAACCTAACATCATGAAGTAGAAAATCGCTGAGTCTGTCTATGAATTCAAATGATTCAAACGATTTTCTATATTTAGAACATCATAATAGCCCAAAAAGTTGTAACCAAAAGCTGAAAAAGTTTATGTAATACCTTAACTTTTTACTTTCAGAGATTTGTTATAATTTTGTGAAACGGGGCTTCCGGCTTTTCCGAGCTTAAATGCTAAAGCAAGGAGCTAATTTTTTATGTTGCATACTAAATTTCTGCCTTAAATCGTGTATTTATTAGTCCTCGCTATAAGGCATCAGCAGGTCAGTTTCATTTTCGGAATCAGCAATGACTAACAGGTGCCAAGCTTCAAAAATTAATCTTCAGAACAATAAGATCATGAGTGTACTTAGCCCGGATATCGAGCAACAGAACGAAGAAAAATTGAACCGGATGCTGTACGGTGTCAATCCTGTAAAAAGACTGATAAGCTCACTGCTCATCACCAGTGATGTGCTACTTATCAAGCCTGAAATTGAGATTGATGTACGGGAAATACTTGAGGGAATCTATCCTAAGAATACAATCAAAGAGTTCAGTTTTATCTCTGTAAAATCATTCAGAGATATTTTGGCTCAGTTATGGCAGGCACAGCAAAACGGATATAAAACATGGATTTTTCGGTACATCGACAGTATTCCTGACAGTCCTGACCATGAAGCTATTGAAGAAATGATAAGAATAGGTCTTAAACCTGAAGGATTTCCGTTCTCTGACGGTGAGATAGATTTCGAAAATACCCGTATTCTTGCTACATGTAGTAACTACCCGGAATATCTGGCAGGTAAATCAATAGGAGCTATAGTAATTGATGTACCCAACGAGATAGAGGAAAATATTAAAGAACAAAACTCCAGACCGATACACACATGACCTCACAGTATCAGGAATATATATCTCCGGATAACATAAAGTTTATCTTTGAGTCTAACGAAGGTGTACTTACACGAATCACAACTACCCTCCAGCCTAAACAGTATACCTTTTATTCCACATCCCTCATTATACCTGAAGGAGTAATAACAATAGGTGAGGATATATGTGACCAGCTCCCTGAACGGATAGGTTTTAACAGCATTATATTCCCCAAATCATTACGCCACATAGGACACGGAGCTTTCCGTAACCGGATTAACGGTATGAGAAGTATCAGGTTTCCTGCCAAACTCCTGTCAATCGGAGACGAGGCTTTTGCGCTATCAGGAGAGTGGGGACAGACATCATCAGTAACTTTACTGAATATACCATCTGAGGTACAATCGGTCGGAAAGCGTGCTTTTGAAAAATGGACCTCTCTGAAGACATTAAAGACAGGTAAAAAGCTTACTGAAATCGGAACAGCAGCATTCGCCTATTGCAATAAAGTGCTGAATTGGGAGGGTCCTCAGTTTATAGGCAAAATGTTAATAACGGAAGGATGTGTTAAAGCCGTCTTCGGCGAGGCAGAGATTATCCGTATTCCGGAAGGTGTCACTGCAATCGATACATTAGCCTTTTCCTCATCATACTGTTATACTTCTCCCGGCCCTTGGAGTTATAACAAATACCGAGGAGCAATCAGAATAACACTGCCTGACAGTCTCACAGAAATAGGCGACCGTGCTTTCTACGGATCACGAATACAAGAACTGGAAATTCCAGCGTCAGTAAGCTCAATAGGTATTAATCCTATTGCCGCAACACCCTGCACACGTGTGACAGGAAAATTCAGTTTTGCTGACACTATGCTTATTGATGGCACTACGCTCGTCGGTACGGTAAGACAAGCAGTAAATCCTCATATACCTGAAGGTATTACTCACATAGGGGACTATGCTTTTCTGGGTAATACTTCAGAACGGATTATTATACCTGAAGGTGTTGTATCAATCGGAGACTATGCATTTGCCGGGTGTCCAAATCTTATGTCTGTAAAATTGCCGGATACACTTGTACATATTGGCAACGGAGCCTTCAGCAATTGTGGTCACCTGAGAAATCTTGTAATCCCACCATCAGCCAATAAATCTAATAAATAATTAACTCAATAAATTATATGGAGAATAATATTATTAAATTCACTCTTCCGGAGCATAGAGAAGATCTCTTTTCAGTCAGAAAAGAAGCCTTCGATGCGAAGATACTATCCATAGTGCGAAACGGTGACGAAGTGACTATTACTTTTGACGGACCTGTCACCACTATCAGTGAGAACGCAGTAAGATGCGGCATATTCGGAGGTGATGCTATTATAGCTCTTGAGCTCCCTGACAGTGTCGTATCATTGACAGGACGCAGTTTCATATTACCCTCACCGGCAAAGACCAAATACTGTCTTATGGACGATGACGGCTTTATCATCAAAGATGGAGTACTTATGGCTGCATACGTAGCACCGGAGGCAGTGAAAATAACGATACCTGAAGGGGTGGTAACAATCGGTCCATGGGCTTTCCCGAAAAAAGGATCGGAGAAATGCGAAGTAATACTGCCTAAATCACTGCGCCGTATCGAAGCCCATGCCTTCGACCATTGTCATTTCAAGATCAAATTCAACAAAGGTCTTGAATATATAGGTGACTATGCTTTTGTATTGCCTAAAGGACCGACAGTAACCTTTCCCGATACAGTAAAATACGTGGGCGATTTTGCTTTTTGGGATACCTCCGAAAAAGTGAAAAAGATTAAACCCGGAAAAGGTATCGAACATATAGGACGTGGTGCTTTCGGTTCAACCTCCGCATTCGACGGTACGTTTGAAGGACCTTTAGCTATAAACGATGGCCTGGCACTTGCCAAAGACGGTGTATTTATGCGTGCAACTACAGGTTATCAGAAATTAAGTAAATTGGGCAAATACAAGACTGAGATACCGGAAGGCATCGAAATCATTGACGAAGGAGCAATTCCCCAACCTCAACAATTGGCAGACCTACCGGAATCGCTCAAAGTAATACGTCGTTACGGTATCACAGGTCTGTGCAAAGAGGAGCTGAACATTCCGGCAGCAGTCGAAATAATAGAAGAGGATGCCTTGTCTAATAGTTCAATAAAGAGGTTTAAAGGGAAATTCGCTACCACCGACGGTCAGTATCTCATTGTTAATAATGTGATTGTAATAGCCGGAAGCAAAGTCTGTACAGAGAACGAAGTTATTATTCCGGAAGGTGTGGAGCGTATCGGTGTACACGCCATGGTAACTAAATTTATTAACATCCTTACCCTGCCGGCAAGTATCAAATCAATAGACAAAGAAGCCTTCGGTACAGGTATTATCAACAAACGTGAGATCAAGACTATCAATATTAAGGCTAATGTACCCTTTGACTGGGACATGTCAGCTATATCAGATGAAGCTGTAATTCTTGTTCCGGCCGGAGCAGTCGAGGCCTTCCGCGCTGCTTATCCCGACCGTGCCCAAAACATCAAAGCTTTTGGAGAGAATGTCGAAACTGTAACTGTCTCAACTGATGAAGCCGAGTTTTTCTTACAGAATAAAACACTCATCCGTATTAACGTAAAGAGCAGATGGATAAAAGAAATCACCATACCGGAGTCTGTTGAACAGATAGCTGACAATTTAGAGTGGATAGCCACATGGGAACGGTTGGGAGACAACTGGAAAGAGAATATAAAGAAAATAAATCTGCCTGCTTCTTTAAAGCGTATCGGCGCCAAAGCATTTGCAAATTTCCCCAAAGTTCTATCCATCACTTTCCCAAAAGGGCTGAAAGAAATTGGCGACCAGGCCTTCAAAGGTTGTAACTTCGGTACAATAACCATACCTGACAAAGTAAAGACCATCGGTATCGAGGCATTTGCAGGTAACGAAAGACTTAAGAAACTGAAACTCGGGAAAGGGCTTGAGAAAATAGGAAAAAATGCATTTGCACTCGGATATCTCGCAGATAATAAACTTGAATCTGTCGAAGGCAAATTCGCAACAGCTGACAAGAAAATGCTTATTGTCGATGGCGTTCTGTGCAGAGTTGCCCTAACCGCCGGCCCCGATATAGTAGTTCCGGAAGGAGTGACCGAGCTTGCCGAGAAGTGTATGGATAATAAAGACTGGGGTGAAATCAATTCTCTCACTCTGCCCGAAGGTCTCACAGAGATTAAAGCTCATGCTCTGAAATGCTACCGTATAGGTACCCTTGTACTTCCGCAGAGCCTTCAGAACATAGCAGATGAGGCGCTGACTCTGCTTGATATAAGAGAATTCAAAGGAAAATTTGCTGACGGTCCTTTCCTCATCATCGGTGACAGACTTATAGCTGTTACAGTACCTGCTACTGAGGCGGATAAGGTAAAAGAAATGATAATTCCGGATTATGTTACTGTTATAGGTCCCGGAGTTTTCAGCCGTTCTCCTGAAAAAATGCCCTGTGACCACGTAGTGCTTCCCCCAAAGCTCAGACGTATTGAGGAATCTGCTTTCGCCTATAACCGTGTCACTATAAGTGCTCTTCCTGAAACATTGGAATACATAGGAAACTCAGCTTTCAATTCCATATTGCCTGACATGTTCCCTGATGGTAAAATTGTGTTACCGCCAAACGTCAAAGAATTAGGGTCAGGAGCTGTAAGCGGAGGTTCTATCGGGAAAGGCTGGGATAGAAAATATATCACTATCGAGGTATGGATAGAATCACCTGTACCACCCAAATTTGATAAATGCCCCTTTGAATGTGTGTCAAAACTGCATGTGCCTGAAGGGACAGTTGAAGCCTATAGCGAAGCATTAGCAAAATTCAAAGAAGATAAATTCACTCCTCTCAGATGTGAGATAGTCTAAACAGACATACAGACATTTAGTATCAGAGGCCCTTACACCGGAATAGGTGTAAGGGCCTCTGATACTAAATGATACGAAATATTATATATAATCTTCTCCCCACTTATCACGCACATCGCCCACGATTGAGCGCAGTTCCTGTTCACGATTAAGCGGGTAGATAAGCAGAGCATTACCACTGTCGGCTACAACGTAATCATGTAGTCCTGCGGCTACGATAAGCTTGTCATCATCAGCAGCAAAGACTGTACCTGAGCAGTCGTTAACCATAACGCGGGCACCACGCACAACGTTGTCTTCAGCAGTATGATCAGCTGTGTCATGCAGAGCACGCCATGTACCCAAGTCGCTCCAACCGAATTCTACAGTCTTTACATACACATTGCCGGCCTTCTCCATTATGGCATAATCCACGGATATACTTGGTGCATTGATAAAGGCCTCCTTAATAAAGGTCATCTCCTCCGGAGTACCGAAAGCATCGGCACCGTCAGCGAATATAGTGGATATTTCGGGTGCATACTTATCGAAAGCCTTAAGTATACTGCGTGCCGACCAAAGGAATATACCGGAATTCCAGAAAAATTCACCACTGCTCAGAAATAGCTTGGCCATCTCAAGGTCCGGCTTTTCGGTAAACGACTTCACCTTCATTATACCGGGCCAGCCATGTACGGAACGGCCACGTTGTATATAACCGTATCCCGTATTCGGGAAAGTAGGTTTTATACCGAGAGTCAGAAGTCTGTCGTCTCCTTCAATAAAATCGAAGCCTTCGCTTATGGCCTTGCGAAAATCATCTTCACGTAGCACAAGATGGTCGGACGGTAGTGTCACTATTGAAGCATGTGGGTCAAGAGCAGCGATGTGACGTGCCGCCCAGCATACACATGGCGCAGTGTTACGCCGTGCCGGTTCGCAAAGTATTCGTTCCGGAGCAATTTCGGGTACCTGTCGGCGAACCATATCGGCATAACGGTCATTAGTCACCAACACTATATGATCAAGACCTACGACAGGCGCAATACGGTCTACGGTCATCTGCAGCAAGCTACGACCGGTACCGAAAAAATCCAGAAACTGTTTCGGACGGTCCTGACGGCTGAACGGCCAAAAACGGGAGCCGATGCCGCCGCACATTATCACACAATAACGGGAATCTTTCATAGCAGTATTTTTCAGGTATCAAGTAATAGTCACACTTCAGGATTGGGTAGCAGGCTTAAACTGATGTTTCACACCTTCGACCACATTAAGCATATAATCGCCTAACTTTTCAGCCTCGCTGATAAGGTCCATAAAGAATATACCCTCCTGATAGTCGTATTTCTTATTGTTAATGTTAAAGATGTTGGCATCACGAAGTTTGTTGCGATAGTTATTGATTTCACGCTCGCGGTTATAGGCAGTAATGATACGCGAATCCTCCGGTGTCTCCATCTCACGCAGAAGTTCAAGCATGTTGTTCATGGCGCCATCTACAAGGTCATACATAGTATCTATTTCCTTAAGAATAGCCTCATCAAACTCAACATGGTTCTGATTCTTACGGGTCATAGTCTTAGCTACGTTGAAACATCCATCAGCTATTGACTCTATTTCGCTTATTATACGTAGCATACCTGATATACGCATCTTACTTTCGGGACTCAGACGGCCTTCAGCCACATGGTTGAGGAAGTTGCCTATTTCTATTTCCATACGGTCTGAAATCTCCTCATATTTTTCCAGACGGTTATAGATGTCGCTATATTCGCTCTCCTTATCGCGAGTATGTATAAGCTGACGGGCCATAGCAAGCATACGCTGTACACGTTCTCCGTACACCACAATCTCTTTCTGTGCCTGTGTGATATTAAGCTCCGATGCCGACAGCATACCGCGTCCGATAAACTTGAGTGAGAAATCTTCCTGTTCATCTTTGTTACGGGCAGGCATGATCCAGCATACAATCTTTACATATAGATTAGTGAACCATATCATAATCAACAGATTACAGGTATTGAACACGGTCGGGAACATAGCTAATGCAAACGCCATTGAAGCCTGTGCCTTAGCTGTGAGAGTGCCGGTAACAGGATCAAGAAGAGTAGCATCACCCATAGCAGCTTCTTCAGCACGGGTTATCGTGAGCGGATCAGTACCTTCAAGAGCTTTTGTTATGTCAGCCACCAATGTAACGAAAGGTGTGAATATACATAGCACTATTATAGAACCTAATACATTGAAAAGTACATGTCCCATAGCAGTACGCTTGGCAGCAAGATTACCACTTAATGAGGCCAATACCGGTGTGATTGTCGTACCGATATTACCACCCAGAATTAAGGCACAGCCGAGTTCATACGTTATCCACCCTTGCGAACACATTATCAACGTTATAGCGAATGTAGCGGCTGAACTCTGTGCCACCATAGTAAGCACTATACCTATAAAGAAGAATATCAGTACTGAACGGTAACCCATGCTGGCATAATCGGTGACAAACGCAAGCATCTCGGGGTTTTCCTGTAAGTTAGGAACATAGACACTGATAAGATCCAGACCCATGAATAGAAAACAGAAACCTATAAGAAACTCACCCAATGATTTATAGGTACTTTTCTTCATGAAGAGCATTGGTACGGCAATCGCCAGAAGCAATATGCTGTAGTCCGAAATCTTGACTTCGAACGAGAAGGCCGATATAATCCACGTAGTCACCGTAGTACCGACATTGGCACCAAAGATGACTGCCATTGACTGCGCCAGCGACATGAGGCCCGCATTGACAAAACTTACCACCATCACTGTCGAGGCGCTCGAACTCTGTATAAGAGCAGTGATGAGTATGCCGGTTAGTACACCGGTGATACGGTTTTTGGTCATGATGCCGAGGATATTGCGCAGGCGGTCGCCAGCCACCTTCTGCAGACCTTCGCTCATCACTTTCATACCGTAAAGAAAGAGGCATACGGCCCCTAAGAGACTGATGAAGTCAAGTATGGAATAGTTCATCTTTGGATTATTTACTGTCCCGAGACAGATGCCCCGTCAGACTGTGATACGTGAGATGTACAAAATTAGTTAAAAAACCTCAATAGAATAGCTTATATGTATATGCTTTTCGACATACACCGTCATTTTTTAGATTGTCAGCGACAGATACATTCCGTGTGACGTGACATCAAGCATAGCATGAGCCCCTTCGACAAGAGGTAAATTACGCTCCACATGCCCTGTGTCAAAGCCAAATGCCACCGGTATCTTCACATTCCATCGGTGAAGCCAGAAAGACATCATATCCTCCATAGTGTTGAAATCGCGATTAGGCTCATAAAGGGTAAACCGTCCCACCACCAATCCACGCAGAGCAAAAGGACTCCCCGGAGTGAAACAGCCGGCCATCCAAAGTCTGTGCAGTACACGCTCTACTTTGTAGATTGGTTCGGCCACGTCCTCGATAAATAAAATGGTATCCTTTAGAGCCAGTATATCATACGGAGTTGAGGCAAGACCGTTAAGCACTGCTAAATTACCGCCACGCAGTATCCCTTCTGCCCTGCCTTCGATATTACGTGAGTCGGCAGGAGCTGTATACTTTACTTTAGTACGCTGACCGGTCAGTATATCCGTCATCAGTCGTGTCACTTCATGATCGTCAGGACGAGTAGCAAGATGACGTGCCATCGAAGTGTGGAGAGACATCACACCTACATGTTGAAGCAGTGCATGAAGAGCAGATACATCTGAGAAACCTATTACCCATTTAGGATCATAACGTAACATATCTCTGTCTAGGCTGCCGAGAAGGTGCACACATCCATAACCACCGCGTCCGCAAAGTATAGCACGGGCATCGGAACGATAAGCTTCCTTAAAATCAGCTATACGATCTTCCGCAGTGGCCGAATAGCTACCATCATGAGGTCCTTTTGCATGAGATGCCATAACCGGATCAAATCCAAGGCGTCTTAAAGCCTCGGCAGCGCCGTCAAGATGCTCGTCAGCTACCGTAGAAGCCGGACATACAATCGCTATCCTATCTCCGGGCTGCAACGGTCGGGGGGTAAGCATACTTCCAGGCATCATATCAGTTGACCTGTGTCTTTATACCTGCATCTTCGACACGAGCTGCTATCTCCCGCAGTTCTTCGAGAGGTACTTTAACAAGTTTCTCGGCAGGTGTGGAACGGTCGAGACTATAAAGCATCACCTCACGCGGACGTATAGCACGATAAGCTTCAATCAGGGCATCTACTTCGGCCGGAGTAGTATTGTCTATAACTTGACCATCGTGCTCGCCACGTAACATCATAGTCTGTATTATAGCCTGCCCCTCAAACTGTTTAAGCGCTTCCACCACACGCTCTACAGTAAAGTCTTTTGAACCGGGACGGTCTATAAGACGCATAGTATCTTCGACAGCTGAATCAAGTTTGAGAATATTATTATCCACACGTTTCAAAGCTGCTGCAACTTCAGGGTTAAATATACGTGTCGAGTTTGATAACACTGACACTTTGGCCTGAGGATAGTAACGATCACGCAGTTTAAGGGTTGCGTCAATGATCTCCGGGAAGGCCGGATGCAGCGTCGGCTCACCGTTACCGGAAAAAGTTATAACATCAAGTGGCTCACCGGCGTCACTCATGGCGCGAAGACGCGCTTCAAGCATATCGGCTACCTCGTTAGCTGTGGGTAAAGGTGTAGTACCGCGCCCCTGTGCGTTAAAACCAGCCTCGCAATACAGGCAGTCGAACGAACATACCTTGCCATCATCAGGCATAAGATTTATACCTAACGACACACCTAAGCGGCGGCTATGTATCGGCCCGAATATGGTCGAATGAAAAAGTACAGTCTGATCTTTGGGCATACTTAATAAAGTTTGACTTATGCAAAGTTAAGGTATATCTGTCTCAGTACAAAATCAAACATCATGCACTGCAAAGAAATGAATGTGAATTTTTGTTAACATCTGAGACTTTGGACCTACTTTTTGACTTCTCAGGTACTTTTTAATACTATTATGCCGATTTCGTTTGGCTAAATAATAGCCAAAGTGTAACTTTGTATTATCAATTTCAGACAGTCACACTGTTCTGTTAACATACGGCATATTGTTCTGTCGTATACACCATCACCGATATGAAGAGTTTTTATCTATTCTTACTGACAAGTGTGCCGTTAGCAATCATCACTTTGCCGGTTAAGGCTACTGTACCTGTTGCGGAACTAACAGCTGCCGATGTCACGGCACCACCAGACACAGAGATGCCTGTAATATGGAATTTCGACAACTGTATCGAATGGGCTACTGCCAATAATACCGACATAAGACATACGCTGCTTGAAATACTTCAGGCCGATCAGGATATTGCTTCAGCCAAAGACCAGTGGCTCCCAAACGTAGGATTCACTACGACACAGTCATATACTAATTTTCCCATAGCTGCAGAAGGGACCAGATCCAATATCTACGGCAGTCAGTACGGAGTCAATGCCAACTGGACAGTGTGGGAAGGCAATGTACGCAAGTACCGTCTCGAATCATCGAAGATACTTCGTCGTCAGCAGGAACTCGCGGGAGAGGATATTATCAAGACTCTAGAATTAAGTATATTACAGGCTTATCTGAACATTATGTATGCTATGGAAACTGTAACCATAGCTGAAAAGACTCTTGAGGTCAGCACTGCACAGACTGAGCGGACACGCCGACTTATGGAGGCCGGACGTACTTCCAAAGTGGATTATGCACAGATAGAAAGTCAGAAAGCACAGGACACATACAGTTTGGTACAGGCGCGTAATAATCTTGAGACTTCAAAGATGGCTCTGAAGAAAATTCTTCAGTTAGGTCTTGACACCGAAATGGAAATAGTGCTGACGATATTCGCTGATAAAGATGTCTTCATGCCGCTGCCGGAAAAGAGTACAGTCTACGATATAGCCGCCTCATGGCTACCAGAACTACGCAGTAACGAACTGAATCGGGATATATATGCTAACGACGTCAAAATAGCCAAAGCCGGACGTATGCCCTCTGTATCGCTTTCCGGAGGCGTTGGGACTTCCTACAGTTCCGGAGGACGTGCATGGGGACCACAGATGGGACATAATCTCAACGAAAATATTGGTCTGAGTATCAATGTACCTATATTCGATGCAAATTCCACACGCCGTGCTGTCGCGAAAGCGAAACTTGCCGAACTTAATTATGACCTGACACGTACCAGCTTGCTCAATGATCTGTCACAGACTATAGAGAGTCTTTATATTGATGTTGATAATGCCCGCGCCGGCTATACCGCCGGTGTATCACGTCTTGAAGCAGCCACTCTTACCGACAATCTGGTTAACCGTCAGTTTGAACTCGGTCTCGTCAATCCGCTCGAGTTGCTCACGGCTCACAATAATCTGCTGAATGCACGTCTTGAATTAGTGCAGAGCAAATACATGGCTATTTTGGCACAAAAAACCATCAATTACTACGCGACACGTCAGGTCGCTGTACCCTGAACTTCGAAAATCATGTTGCAACAATGAGATATTCCACTCTTTTAACGGTGGCGGTCTGCATATTAGGCGTCACCTCATGCTCAGAAAAGAGCCACATGGAACTGGAGACGTATACTGTAGCTCCGACTTCTATGTCGGAAATAGTTACTGCCACCGGAACTATGGAATCAGTAACATCGGTAGATGTCGGTACACAGGTCACCGGTATCATAGATAAACTATATGTTGATTACAACGACCATGTGACCAAGGGCCAGCTGCTGGCCGAAATCGAGAAGACTTTGCTTGACAGTGAGCTTAAGAGCGCCGACGCCTCGATGGCATCGGCCAAAGCTACTTACGAGTATGCACGTAAGAATTTTGAACGTGACAAGGCTCTGCATGACGAGCAACTTATCTCTGACTATGAATTTCAGACCTCACAAAAGGACTATGAAGTAGCCAGACTCAGTTACGAGAAAACACAGGCTGACCGCGTACGGGCTGCAAAAAATCTGAATTATGCTGAAATCTATTCACCTATCGACGGTATAGTAGTGTCACGTGAAGTTGAAGTAGGCCAGACCGTAGTATCAAGCATGAACGTAGCCAATCTCTATGTCATAGCAAACCTCGACAATATGCAGGTAGTGGGCGATGTCGATGAAGCTGACATAGGTCAGGTAAAGGTAGGCCAGCATGTCACTTTTACAGTTGATGCTTATCCGGACGATACTTTCACAGGCAATGTCACACAGGTGCGTATCAATCCTACCACTACTAATAATGTCGTAACCTACCAGGTCATAGTACAGACTTCTAACCCCGACCGTAAACTGCTTCCGGGTATGACAGCCAATCTGTCTATCTATACTGTCGAGCTCGATGATGTTATTGCGGTACCATTAAAAGCACTGAAGTTCACACCTATAGAGAACGAAAAGGATAGCGACTTGCCGAAGCCCGAACCACTCAATTCTGATGTACAGCACTCGGTATGGGTAGAACGTGACAACCGTCTTGTCCAGATACCTGTAGATTTAGGAGTTGCTAACAGTATTTATCAGCAGATAACCTCCGGACTAAAAGCCGGTGATAAGGTGGCGTTACAATATGAGGAAATCTCAGTCGATAAAAAGCAGGGTAAACAGAGTGAGGAAAATCCTTTTATGCCCAAGCCACCGGGAGCTCGCAAAAATAAGAAGTAAGCACTATCACTACATGTCAAAAGAGATAATCAAAATAGAAAATCTGAAACGCTACTTCAAAGTAGGAGACGAAACAGTCAAGGCACTGCGTGGAGTCTCGTTTACAATCTTCGAAGGTGAATTTGTGACTATAATGGGCACTTCAGGTTCCGGTAAATCAACGCTACTTAATACTTTAGGTTGCCTTGACACACCGACTTCCGGTCAATATTACCTCGACGGTATAGCCGTGCGCGGTATGGGGAAGAATGAACGTGCACGGATACGTAATCGCAAGATAGGTTTCATATTTCAGAACTACAATCTGCTCCCAAAGACAACAGCTCTTGAGAATGTCGAGCTGCCGCTCATCTACAATTCGTCAGTCAGTGCCCGTGAGCGTACCGAACGTGCGGAGCGCTGTCTGCGCGAGGTAGGACTCGGTGAACGTCTCTACCATAAGAGTAATCAGATGTCAGGCGGTCAGCAGCAGCGTGTGGCTATAGCTCGCGCTCTGGTAAACAATCCTGTCATAATTCTCGCTGACGAGGCTACCGGTAATCTTGATACACGTACATCATTCTCGATTCTCACCCTTTTCCAACGTCTTCACCACGAGGGTAAGACTATTATCTTTGTGACTCATAATCCTGAACTTGCACTCTATTCGTCGCGCAATATAACTTTACGTGACGGCCGTATAGTCAGTGATGAGTATAATCATGATATACAATCAGCTGAAAAAGTTTATCGCAGTCTGCCAATAGAGTCCGATTAACAACGCCTTACCATAATAATGAACATTCAGAATTTATTTAAGATTGCCATAAAAGCCTTAAGTAACAACAAAATGCGTTGTTTCCTCACCATGTTGGGTGTTATCATAGGTGTAGGGGCTGTAATTGCCATGCTCGCTATAGGACAGGGCTCTAAGAACTCTATAAAGGCTCAGATTTCCGAGATGGGCAGTAACATGATTATGATTATGCCTGGTGGCGAACGCCGCGGCGGTGTACGACAAAGCAGCGATGACATGCAGACTCTTAAACCGGCTGACTACGAAGCTATCGTCAATCAGGCTACACCAATAGCATATATATCACCTATGGTATCGTCATCAGGACAATGGGTCAATGCCAATAACAACTATCCTTCGCAGGCTCAGGGTGTCAATACCCAATATCTTGACATACGCCAGCGCAAGGTAGCAGAAGGTGAAATGTTTACTGACACAGATGTAAAAACCGCTGCCAAAGTATGTGTACTTGGTAAGACTCTTGTCGATAATCTCTTTCCCGATGGCACTGACCCCATAGGTAAAGTAGTTCGCTTCGGTTCGATTCCGCTGACAGTAATAGGTGTACTCGATGAGAAGGGTTACAACACTATGGGACAGGATCAAGACGATATGGCACTGGTACCTTACACTACGGTAATGAAGCGTATGCTGGCTGTCGATTATCTGCAAGGACTGCAAGCCTCGGCTATTGATGAGACACGCACCGAGGAGACAATAGCCGAACTCACTGATATTCTGCGTACCCAGCATAAGCTACGTGACGGACAGGATAATAATTTTACTATCCGTTCCATGCAGGAGTTGGCCGAGATGATAAGTTCAACATCATCAATGATGACCGTGCTGCTTGCTGCCGTAGCCGGTATATCACTGCTTGTAGGCGGTATCGGAATTATGAATATAATGATTGTGAGTGTCACCGAGCGTACCCGCGAAATAGGTCTACGTATGAGTATCGGTGCTACCGGACGAGATATAATGACACAATTTCTAATCGAAGCAGTCATAATATCAGTGACAGGAGGTATTTTAGGCATCTTGCTCGGAGCCATAGCGACATGGACAATAAAGCTAATTGCACACTGGCCGGTACAGATAGACCCAAGCTCTGTGATACTTTCATTCGCAGTCTGCACAATTATAGGCGTTATATTCGGTTTCTACCCTGCTGCCAAAGCATCTAATCTCGACCCTATCGAAGCTATAAGATATGAGTAAGAAGCTGAACACTGCAACAGTCTGACACCCGTCGTAGAGACATCCTCCCGACTCTAACCTGTATGAACCCTCTGACTCCGTTGGCTGTTAGGTCTATGGAGTGTATAAGAGTTATAAGTCGTATAAGTTTTATAAGTTCTATAAATCGTATAAGTCGTATAAATCTTATAAGTGCTTTTACAACGCCCGCACACCCAGCCCACAGCAGCCCATAGCGGTCCGCTCTGCCCGCCTCCTGGTTCTGTGTGCGAGCTTCAGCTCGCCTCTAATCCTCCCGCTCCTCGCCTCTAATCCTCCCGCTCCTTACCCTCCCGCCGAGCTT
>CAMWVA010000039.1 GCA_947177575.1 uncultured Porphyromonadaceae bacterium
CTTACAAGCAGAGGGTCTGCGGTTCGAATCCGTAATCACCCACTCCCCGAACTTTAACACATATTCAATTGTCCGTCGGCCCATTCGTGAGAATGGGCCGATGTGTTTTATTTATATACTGTCAATAACTTTTTTCAAAAAAAATTCTAAAAACTTTCCATATAGCACTATCGGAATGATTGAAAATAGCTAACTTTACATCTTAAAAAATAAAAAACGATATGGAACAACAACCCTATCACGTACCGGCCTTGCTGCAAGAGGCCATTGACGGACTTGACATAAAGCCTTCGGGGACTTATGCGGACGCTACTTTCGGCGGCGGAGGCCACTCTCGTGCCATACTGGAACGTCTGGGACCGAACGGACATCTGTACAGTTTCGACCGGGACATGGACGCATGGGCCAACCGTATCGATGACCCACGCTTTACATTCGTACACTCCAACTTCAGATATATGTACAACTTCATGCGCTTCTATGGCATAGACAGATTTGACGGCATTCTTGCTGATCTCGGAGTGTCATTTCACCATTTCGACCAAGCCGACCGAGGATTTTCCTTCCGGGCTGATGCTCCGCTCGACATGCGTATGGATCGTAAAAGCGCAACTACAGCAGCCGACATAGTAAACAGCTATGACCGTGAGCGTCTCACCGAAGTGTTACGTGCCTATACAGATCTGCGTCAGGCAGCACAAGTGGCACGTGCCATAACTGAAGCCCGGGCAACCGCTCCGATAGACACTACCACACGTTTGGCTGAAAGTGTGGACCGCCTCCTCAATCCGCGACAGGAAAAGAAAGACCTTGCACAGATATTTCAGGCATTGCGTATCGAAACCAACGGCGAGATGGATGATTTACGTCACCTGCTCGAATCAACCCTGAAGACACTTCGTCCCGGCGGACGTCTGGCTATCCTTACCTATCACTCGATAGAGGACCGTATGGTCAAGAATTTCATGAAAAGCGGTAATCCAGACGGAAAGGAAGAAAAAGACTTCTTCGGACGTATCAACACTCCGTGGAAATTAATAACTCGCTCTCCTATAACAGCCGGTGCTGATGAAGTAGCCCTCAACCCGAGGGCTCGAAGCGCCAAGCTTCGTATAGCCGAACTGTTGCCTGTGTGACAGAGCTATACAGAAAAAATATACTCTCCAACATCCTACATCATCAATGAGTAAATCTAAAAAAAGTATTATTGCAAAAGCAAAAAAAGCTAACAAACCCGTTAAAGACGGCCAACGTAATACAAATGCTATACCCCATGTCAGTGCTATAGCTACATGGTTTAATGACCTACGCTATGGTCAGTCTCTGTCAGTCGAATTCTTTACACGTCATGCATGGTTACTGATAATATTTATAATTACCATGCTGGCACTTATCGGACTGCGATATAAGACCAAAAGTAAAATGGCTGAAATCAAAACACTCACCATTGAGCTTGACAGGGCAGAGAGCACAAAACTACAGGAAAAATCACGTTATATGTCTCTAATACGTGAGACCGAAATGAAACGTCTCGTTGACAAACGCCATCTCAGTCTCGATTTTCAGGAACAACCGCCATACGAACTTGTAGTTGACCGGGAATGAGCATCTCCTCATTTATATTCCCCATAACCAACTAAAAACAATTTCTACTTCTCCCCTATATTATGGCAGCTACAAAAACTAATAAAACCAATAAGAATCATATACTTTTCCGTTATGGTCTGATCACCATAGTATTTATTCTTTTTGCCCTGACAATAGCATGGAAACTGGTGACCACCACCATTATAGAAGCTCCTGCATGGAATGAACGCGCCCATAAGGAACTATCAGTAATTACTACGATAGCCCCTGAACGCGGAAATATTCTGGCCAGCAACGGTAACATCCTTGCATGTAACCTGACTGTACACGATATCAAGATTGACCTCCGTCACGATAAAATAAAAAAACTCAGCGTAATACCCTGGGCGTCGATTGATAGTCTTGCTGACAGTCTTGATGTGTACTATCCCCGTGTTGCCGACCTTCGTAAAGACCGTGCTACGTACGAGAAATATTCATGGCACACACGATTTCGCGAGGAATTTGCAAAAGATCCTGACAGACGTAACCGTGCTCTGAATCTGGCACGCAAAAAGACTATCGACGATTTTAACCGTATTAAGAATTTTCCTTTCCTCAAAGACTTACGAGGTCGCGGCAGCCGCTGTCCCGTATATAAGGAAGACCGTAACATACGAATTTATCCTTACGGACGTATGGCCTCACGAAGTATCGGACGTGTCAACGAGACTGCCGAATCACGCGAAATACACGGTTACTCGGGTTTGGAGGCGGCACTTGACACGCTGTTGTACGGACGCCCCGGATTTGCCAAGCGTGTGGCTCTCAACAGCGGTTTCTCCAACTGGGTAGCCAAACCGGCTGTGCGTGGCTTTGACATTCACACCACCATAGATATTGACCTACAGGATATGCTTGAGGAAGAACTGCTCAGCGTGTGTAGAGAGTCAGGCGCCGAATGGGGCACTGCAATACTCATGGAAGTAGCCACAGGCGAAATCAAAGCTATATCCAATGTCGAAGCTCTCGGCAACGGTGTCTACGGCGAAGCTCTGAACCGTGCGGTACTACCCTTTGAACCAGGCTCCGTGATGAAACCTATCTCACTTATGATAGCTTTTGAAGACGGTCTGGTCCACTCAGTTGAAGAACGTGTGGATTGCAGTCCTTTTCAACGTACAACTGACCCTCACGCACCAAGCGTCAAGACTATGAAACAGGTTATAGAGATGTCTTCAAATACCGGTATAGCCCGTGTGATATTCCGCCGCTATGCTCAAAAACCTGATGCATTTCATGACCGTCTGGCCTCGATAGGCTTTTTCGAACCTATGAACACCGGTATCGCCGGCGAATGTGTGCCGCGTGTACGCCGTCTGGTGGACCATGACGCTCACGGTAATAATATCACTCTGACTTCACGTCATCTTGACCTTGCACGTCAGGCTTACGGCTACAACACTGAGATACCACCTCTTTATACTCTCTCTTACTACAATGCTATAGCCAACGGAGGCAAATACGTACGGCCGCATCTTGTACGTTCACTCACCGATGAAAACGGACGTGACTCGATAATGCCCATTACTTACATACGTGACAGCGTCTGCAGTCGTTCAACAGCTTATAAAGTAAAACAGTGTCTGCATGAAGTAGTATGGGGAGAGCACGGAACAGCACGTATGGTGCGCGACGACCGCGTGAAAGTTGTAGGTAAGACCGGTACGGCTTATCCGGTACGTAGCGACGGACGTGGTTACGACATCAGCCGCCGACGCTATGCCTTCGCAGGTTTCTTTCCATACGAAACACCACGCTATAGCTGTATGGCGCTTGTACTGGCTCCCGGTGGCACAAGTGCAAATCGCACATCAGGCCAGGTAGTAAAGAATATGGCTGTAAAGATGTACTCTCGCGGTCTGCTTAATATACCTTCGACTTATACTCAGAGCCCAAGCCCGACAATACCTGTGTTAGCTGCTTCCGAACATTATGACAGTAAAGCGCTCACCGGAGCATTAGGTCTCAAAAGTGTACGTAAAGTAAAGGCACCGTTACCTGCTAAGAGCGGGGAAGTGCCTGACGTGGTTGGTTACGATGCCCCTACTGCTGTGAGCATACTTGAAAAAGCAGGCCTCAATGTACGGCTACGCGGAAGCGGACGTGTTGTCTCACAACAGCCGGCAGCCGGCACGCCGCTGAAACACAACGGAAATATAACGCTTTCTCTGCGTCTCTGAGCAGAAAAGCAGTTTTTCCGACTCAATTGGTCACACTGTGACCAAACCTATGACATGACATAATAACAATAATCATATATGACCCTGAAACTATCAAACCTGCTCCGCGAAATAGATGTGCTGGAGATTATAGGCGATACCGATAAAAACATAGTAAGCCTTGAAAGCGATTCACGCAAGGCTGTCAAGGAAGGCATGTTTGTTGCTGTACGCGGTGTTACTACCGACGGACATAAGTATATACCTGTTGTTGCCAGTACCCACGTAGCGGCAATAGTCTGTGAAGAAATGCCTTCCGTTTATGAACAGGGCATTACTTACATACGTGTCGCCGATTCAGCAAAAGCTCTCGGCCAGTTAGCTTCAGCATGGTACGGGCATCCTTCTGCACGACTTCGACTTGTCGGAGTAACCGGCACAAACGGAAAGACCACCACAGCCACTCTGCTGTATGAAATGGCACGCCTTGAAGGTTATAAGGCCGGACTTCTCTCGACAGTATGCAATTACATTGAAGGGCGTGCCATACCGACTACCCATACCACACCTGACCCGTTAACACTCAACGCTCTGTTAGCCGAAATGGTAGAGTGTGGCTGTGATTACGCTTTTATGGAAGTTTCGAGTCATGCAGCCCAGCAACACCGTATAGCAGGTCTGAAGTTTACAGGAGCTATATTCTCTAATCTGACCAGAGACCATCTCGATTATCATGGCACTGTAACCAACTACATGAACGCTAAGAAAATGTTTTTCGACATGTTGCCTGCTGAAGCATTCGCATTGGTCAATGCCGATGACAAAGCCGCAATGTATATGGTTCAGAACACCCGTGCACAGGTGCGCACGTATTCACTACGCGGTGAGGCCGATTTTAAAGGACGTATACTTGAAATGCGTCTTGACGGCACATTACTCTCACTTAACGGACATGAAGTAGAGGTACAGTTTACAGGCCGCTTCAACGCCTATAACCTGACAGCAGTCTATGGAGCTGCCATACTGACAGGTTTTAATCCTGAGGAAGTTCTTGTCAACATGAGTCGTCTTGTGCCGGTATCCGGGCGTTTTCAGACGATGCGTTCACCGGAGGGAGTAACTGCTATAGTCGATTATGCACACACACCTGATGCCCTTGTCAACGTACTTGATACCATACGTAAGATAGTCGGACCCGAAGGACGTATAACTACAGTAGTAGGTGCCGGTGGCAACCGTGATCATGGTAAACGTCCTATGATGGCACGTGAAGCGGCCTGCCGTTCCGATTTTCTTATACTTACCTCTGACAATCCACGCGATGAAGATCCGGAAGCCATAATAGCTGATATGCGTAACGGTCTAAGCCGTGAAGAGCTTGGGCGAACGCTTTGTATTACTGACCGAACCGAAGCTATACACAAAGCTATGCAACAGAGTCGCCCAGGTGATGTAGTGCTGGTAGCTGGCAAGGGTCATGAGACATATCAGGAAATAAAAGGAGTACGTCATCATTTCGACGACCGCGAAGTCATAGCCGAAACCTTCTGAAAAATACAGATAGATCTGACACGACATGTTGTATTCATTAGTACAATATCTCTTAGAGACTGATTTCCCGGGGCGACATCTGCTTACATATATTACCTTTCGTACCGGTATCGCTTTTACGCTCGCCCTGCTCATAGCGCTTATAGCCGGACGTTCGGTAATAGATCGTCTGCAACGTATGCAGGTAGGTGAAGTAGTACGTAATCTCGGACTTGAGGGACAGATGAAAAAGACCGGTACACCCACTATGGGCGGTATAATCATAATCATGGCCACCGTTATTCCATGTCTGTTACTCGGTAATTTAGCCAACATCTACATGATTTTGTTGCTTATAGCCACTCTGTGGATGGGCGCCATAGGTTTCATTGACGATTACAGAAAGCTTAAATACCATAATAAAGACGGTCTGCCGGGTAAATATAAAGTCATAGGACAGGTAGGATTGGGTCTTATCGTAGGTCTGTCTATGTGGCTGGCACCGCAGATAGTAATGAGTACGAGCCCTTCAACAGTAGTGCAGCGCACTTCAATGGTAAGCTATGGCAATGAGACCCATGAGACTACCGAACAGATAACTACCGTACCTACGATGCCGGTCAAGAGTCCGCAGACCACAATTCCTTTCGTTAAAGATCATAACTTTAATTACGAATGGCTCACTTCATGGATTCCGGATTCATCCACAGCCGCCACAGCCGGATGGATAGTATTCGTTATAGTGGTGATTGTAGCTGTGACAGCAGTCAGTAACGGAGCCAACCTCACCGACGGACTTGACGGACTGTGTGCAGGCACATCGGCTATTATAGCAGTGGCACTGGCTATAATGGCCTACCTCGGAGGTAATGTCATTTATTCAGGTTATCTGGATATAATGTATATACCGGGTTCTGAAGAGATGGTGGTATATGCAGGTGCCTTTATAGGAGCCTTAGTAGGTTTTCTATGGTATAACGCTTTCCCGGCACAGGTATTTATGGGTGATACAGGTAGCCTCACAATCGGAGGTATTCTTGCTGTATTTGCTATACTTATACGTAAGGAACTTCTTATACCTTTGTTATGCCTCATTTTCTTTATCGAAGATGTTTCAGTCATCATACAGGTAGCTTATTTTAAATATACCCGTAAGCATAACGGTACAGGCCGACGTGTTTTCAAGATGACTCCGTTACACCATCATTTCCAGAAAGCCGGCGACACTGCTATCGACTCGCTTATCAATTTTCCCGCAAGGCCGATACCCGAATCGAAGATAGTGACGCGTTTCTGGATTGTAGGTATGCTGTTAGCAGCATTGACATTTGTGACACTTAAGATACGATAAGGTTTTAGTTTCTATTCTGATATGAACGACACAACATATAGCAGCGCGGCATGTATGGCTGCAGCTGAGAAAATATATAATGACAGCAGACTGGCGGCCCGCAACGGTGCGGCAGAGCCGAAACGTCTTGTAGTGCTTGGCGGTGGCGAAAGCGGCGCCGGAGCTGCTGTACTCGGAAAAACAAAAGGTATGGACGTATGGCTGAGCGATATGGGCAGCATTGCAGACGAGCATAAGGCTACTCTGAAGCAATATGGCATACTTTTTGAGGAAGGGACGCATACCGAAGATAAAATACTGAATGCTGATCTGATTATCAAGAGTCCCGGTATTCCTCCTACGGCACCGATAATGCGCAAAATAGCTGAAAAGAAGATTCCTGTTATCTCTGAGATAGAGTTTGCCGGACGCTACACTGACGCAAAGATGGTATGTATCACCGGGTCGAACGGTAAGACAACTACGACTCTTCTTATATATCATATTTTGAAAAAGGGTGGACTTAATGTCGGGCTTGCCGGCAACGTAGGTAAAAGTCTGGCGTTACAGGTAGCAGTTGACCCACACGATGTATACGTTGTAGAACTGTCAAGCTTCCAGCTTGAGAATATGTATGATTTCAAAGCCCATATAGCTGTACTGCTCAACATAACACCTGATCATCTTGACCGTTATGACCACAGCATGGAAAAATATGCAAGCGCGAAATACCGTATACTGCGTAATCAGACTGCAGCCGATTCCTTTATATATTGGCTTGACGACCCTATTGTAAGCCGTCAGGTACGTCAGGCACAGATTGAAGCGCTTTGTCTGCCCTTTAGCGACCATCCGCATGAAGGCTGTGCCGCATGGCTTGAGGAAGGTATCGTACATTTTACTACTCCCGAAGAAATATGGGAGATTCCCCGTGACCGTATCTCTTTGCCGGGATTGCATAATCTCTACAATTCGATGGCAGCCGGCCTGTCAGCTTCAATGCTCAGAATACGCAAGGAGAAAATACGTGAGGCACTTGAAGACTTCGAGGCCGTGGAACACCGTCTTGAACACGTAGCTACCATCAATGGCATTACTTACATAAACGACTCCAAAGCCACGAATGTCAACTCTACATGGTATGCACTCGAAAGTATGACCACACCTACGATACTTATACTCGGAGGTAAGGACAAAGGTAATGATTATACTGAAATAGAACATCTCGTTGCTGATAAAGTAAAAGCTATAGTCTGTATGGGTGTGGACAATACCAAACTTTTAGATTTCTTCGGTTCCAAAGTCAGTAACATTGCTGATACTCACTCCTTAGAAGATGCTGTAGCTGCTGCACGCGGGTTTGCCGCCGAAGGTGATACAGTACTGCTCTCACCCTGCTGCGCGAGCTTCGACCTGTTCAAAAGTTACGAAGACCGTGGACGCCGTTTCAAGGCAGAAGTCATGAAACTACTCTGACTTCCGGACTCAGATATAATACAAATCTCTCATCAATATATCATCAATGCCAGTAACTAAAACACCCGTAGCTGAAAAACTGATAATAAGCGAAACTGTCGATGGAAAAAAAATAGCTACTCCTGACTCAGATTCCGGTACCACTTTCGGTGGAAATATCAAAAAGTCGCGTTCTAAATCTGACCCGTACCTTTGGGGCATCTATCTGATGCTACTGATGGTAGGTATAGTCGAACTCTTCAGTGCATCAAGTTCTGAGGTGACTTCCACAAATGTCTATAATCCCCTGATACGTCACGCTATCTTTCTGGGCATAGGCTTTATTATCGTACTTGGTCTGCAACGTATACATTACGGTTATATAAGCCGGTTTGCCTGGATGTTTGCTATCTTGTCGCTGGGTCTTCTGATACTTTCGTCAATAATAGGTATAAATATCAACGGTGCACAGCGAGCTCTACGTATAGCCGGTTTCACTATACAGCCTGCCGAAATGGTAAAACTGGCTGTAGTAGTGATATTAGCCACGATCCTCGGACGTTATCAGCGTCCCGGCGACGTAGCTACTCCCGGAGTGGTGCAAGTAGCACTGGTAGTGATTGTATTCAGCGGTTTGACATGGCGTAACGGTCTGACAAACATGCTTCTCATCATGGGTGTCAGTATCAGTATGTTCCTTATAGGCGGCATCAAGTGGAAGAAACTGCTCTTAGTACTGGCAGTATATGGAGTACTCGGAGCTTGTCTGGTAGGTTTCAAATATCTTGCACCTGACCACAACGAATTTGATAATCTTCAGACAGCCGGCGCAAACACCGAACAGGTAAAAGTAGACCGTACAGGCACACAGAAAGGACGTCTGGCACGTTATCTCGAAGGTACCAATCCCGAAGATCCTATTGATGACCTTAATCGTCAGGTCATATTTTCAAAATTCGCACAGGCACATGGCGGTATTCTCGGACGCGGGCCCGGCAACTCACGTGAGACAGCACGTCTACCACTGGCCTTTTCCGACTATATATACTCGATTATTGTCGAAGATACCGGGCTCGTAGGCGGCATTCTCCTCATGGCCACCTATTTGTTGTTGCTCGGACGGGCCGGACGCATCGCCTATCGGTGTTCGAGGGCATTCCCTGCCTTCCTGATACTCGGATGCGCTGTACTGATAGTATTCCAGGCTCTTGTACACATGGCCATTGTCACTGCTCTGTTCCCGGTTTCCGGACAACCGCTACCGCTCATTTCCAAGGGAGGTACCTCAGTACTGGTTATGTCTGCTGCTATAGGTATCATGATGTCGGTAAGTCGGTATGCGGTACGTAGCGGGGACAAGAAACAGATGAAAGTTGAAGCCCATGTGTTGCCGGCTGACCTCCATGCCGCCAATGCCACCGGTTATACTCCGGCAGAATAACATCAAGTAACCCATAAATATATGACAAAGCCAACCACACGTAAACCGGGACGCCTACGCGTACTGATAAGCGGAGGCGGCACGGGAGGACATATCTTTCCGGCCCTCTCGATAGCCAATATACTCAAAGAGCGTTATGGCGCCGAGATACTCTTTGTAGGCGCTGAGGACCGTATGGAGATGGAACGCGTTCCGGCAGCGGGATATAAGATAATAGGTCTGCCCGTAGCCGGATTTGACCGTAAGCACCTGTGGCGTAATCTCGGCGTACTGCTTAAACTATGCCGCAGTATACTCAGAGCACGTCGCATAGTACGTGATTTTAAGCCTGATATTGCGATAGGAGTTGGCGGTTACGCTTCCGGACCGACTCTGAAGGCTGCTCAGCGCGCCGGTGTTCCGACTCTTCTACAGGAGCAGAATTCTTATCCCGGTGTTACCAATAAACTGCTTGGTAAAAAGGCAGAAGCAATATGTATGGCTTACGAAGGAGGAGAACGTTTCTTTCCGGCTGACAGAATAATTATAACCGGCAATCCGGTACGTAAAGATTTGCTAAAATGCCGTTTGACTCCCGGTGAAGCACGTCTATCATTTGGTCTCGACCCGGACCGGCCTACCGTTCTGATTACAGGAGGCAGCCTGGGGGCCCTGACTCTTAATGAGACTATGGAGAAGCATATAAATTCTCTCACAGCTCATGGGTTGCAGGTAATATGGCAAACCGGAAAAAATTTCGGTAATCGTGGTCTCAAGGCGGCTAAGGGTCTCAAAGGTGTAGTAGTGACTGAATTTCTCAACGATATGGCCTCAGCCTATGCCGCAGCGACATTGGTAGTGTCACGTGCCGGTGCCGGTGCAATCAGTGAACTCGAATTGCTCGGTAAACCAGTCGTACTTGTTCCTTCTCCTAATGTGGCTGAAGACCATCAGACTAAAAACGCACGGGCTCTTTCCGACAAAGGAGCAGCTATTCTGGTGACTGATGATGAATGTCGGCATATCCTCCCCGGCGTATTAGTATCACTGGCCCGCAACAAGCAGCGGCTTGATTCCATGTCGAAAGCAATATCGGCTATGGCTCATCATGACAGTGACAAGCTTATAGCTAACGAGGTGAAACGTATCGTGACATCTCATAATTCTGATATAAAGCTATGAGAGATAAAACTGACAGCATACCCACAGCTCTATACTTCGTAGGCGCAGGCGGTATAGGTATGGCTAACCTTGTACGTTACTATCTGGCCAAGGGAGCTAAAGTAGCCGGTTATGACCGTGCGGATACCGCCCTGACACGTGCCTTAAGTGCGGAAGGTGCCATAATAAGTCATACCGACTCTCCGGAAGATTTACCCGAGAGTTTCAACAATCCGGAAAAGACACTGGTAGTCTATACTCCGGCTGTGCCAGCTGACAGTCCGTTACTCTGCTACTTCAGAGACAACGGCTTCGAGATGATAAAACGTGCTGCTTTGTTAGGCCGTATCACACGGCACTCACAAGCCATCTGTGTGGCAGGCTCACACGGTAAGACCACTACTTCATCAATGATAGCTAATATTCTGCGTGATACACCACAAGGCTGCAACGCTTTTCTCGGTGGTATACTGCGCAACACCGACAGTAACCTTGTACTCGGAAATTCCGACAGCTGGGCAGTAATCGAAGCCGATGAATATGACCGTTCATTTCATCACCTCACCCCTACGATAGCTATCATAACTTCTACAGATCCGGACCATCTCGACATCTACGGTAATGAAGATGGTTATCTTGAGGGCTTTGCACATTTTACTGAATTGATACGTCCCGGTGGACTACTTCTGCTACATACCGGACTGAAGTTAAAACCGAGACCAGCAGCCGGAGTAAAACTACAAACCTACTCGGCAACTGATTCGAAAGCAGACTGGCATGCTACTGACATTGTCTACACACCTGGCTCACTGACCTTTACACTTGAAGGTCCGGGAGATTTACGTATCGAAGGTCTCAGTCCCGGCGTTCCGGTAGCGATAAATATTGATAATGCGGTGGCGGCCGCAGCCGCAGCGCTGACAGCAGGTGCTACTGCTGATGAAGTACGCCGTGGTCTTGCCACATTCAAAGGAGCTAAACGTCGGTTTGAGATATGGCTTAACGGTATTGACAATGCTGACGGGCACATTCTTATCGACGATTATGCCCATAGTCCCGGTGAAGTCCAAGCCTCAATCGAATCAGTACGTAGGTTATATCCCGGGCGGAAACTCAGTGTGATTTTCCAGCCACATCTCTATACACGCACCCGTGACTTTGCTGACGGGTTTGCAAAAGCGCTCTCCTTAGCCGACGAAGTAATACTTACTGAGATTTATCCGGCACGTGAAAAACCTATATCCGGAGTAGATTCAGGCATGATTCTGAAACAGATTAAAAATACAGATTCATTTTTTTGTAAGCGTAATGATTTGCTTGATAAAGTAAAAAATACTAACTTTGAAATCCTAATGACGTTGGGTGCTGCGGATCTGGACGTTCTGCTGCCCGATATCAAACGGACTTTTGAGGCCAAGACAGTATAAGTATATGCGCAAGACACTTCTCAAATGGCTGATACTCACTCTGCTATTAATATACGCAGGGTGGGTTGCGGTGTGGGCCGGCGGTGAAGCCGAGCGCCACACCTGTGCCGGTATTGAGGTACGTGTCGAAAGTAACCTTCTCTCCGATTCCACCACACAAGCCGGCGTACTGGCTCATCTCGGAGCCTACGAAGGAAAAATTAAAGGTATACCTACACATCGTATCAATACACAAGCCATAGAAGATTACCTCAGCCATCTGAGCAACTTTGAAACCGTTGAATGTGTAATAACATCAGACCACTTTCTTCGTATTGACATCGTGCCGATGCGTCCTGAAGTACGTATATTTGACTCGAAAGGCAGTTACTACATTAACCGCACCGGTAAACGTATTGATTCAAATGCAAACTTCTTTGTCGATGTACCGGTAGTGAAAGGAGAGTTTACAGAGAATTTCCCTGCGACAACCGTTCTTCCACTCACACGTTTTATAGCCTCTGATCCTTTTATGAGTCAGCTCGTGGCTATGATTGAAGCCAAAGATGCCGACAATCTACTGCTGGTACCGCGTATACACGGTCATCTCATCAACTTCGGAGACACTACACGTCTGGCCGAGAAGCGTGATGCGCTTAAGGCTATGTACCGTAAAGTACTCCCCTACAAAGGCTGGGAGACCTACGATACTATCTCCGTACGTTTTCGTGGTCAGGTAGTAGCTACAAGACGCGATAAGAAGCCCTTGATACACAGTGCTACTTATGTCGAAGAATACGACCCCGAAGAGGCAACTTTACCTACTGATGACGATAATACTCCCTCCACAACGACCACCGGTACAACTCCGGCAGGCAGCCCAAAACCGAAAGCTGAGTCAGCTGTGGCACAAGCCAAAGGCAGCAAAGGGACTTCTACACCTACCGGCACCCCTGATACATCTACACCAACCACTACTCAAAGCAGCGCCCCATGAACAATGACCGTTACATAGCTGCTATCGAAATAAGCAGCTCCAAGATAATAGGCGCCATCGGCAAGACCAGTGGCCGGGGCGACCTTGACATCATAGCTCTCGAACAGGAGAAATGTGTCGAAAGTGTCCGCTACGGCAACATAAAGAATCTTGAAGAGACATCTACGCGCATAGCACGTATTATAAATAAGCTGGAACGTAAGGCCGGAGTAGCCCCGCGCGTAGTGGGACGACTGTTCGTAGGTCTGTCGGGACGCTCAATACGAAGCATATCTTCCGAAGCAACCCTTACCTTGCAGGACGATACCGAAATCACTCAGGACATAATAATGCGTCTTCGCGACGAAGCCCTCAAAAAAGCTATCGATTCGTCGTTGGAAGTAGTGGATGCCGTACCCGGTATATTTACTGTCGGCAAAACCGAAACACGTAACCCTATCGGCCAGGTAGGTAACCGTATTAAAGGTTCATTTGACCTTATAGTATGCCGTCCGGAAATCAAACGTAACCTCTCGCGTACTATAACAGAGAAAGCCGGTATAAAAATCGAACGTTTTGTAGTTACAGCTCTGGCTACCGCCCATCTTATACTTAAACCCGAGGAGAAACGTCTCGGCTGTATGCTGGTGGATATGGGTGCAGAGACAACTACTGTCAGTATATATAAGAACGGTGGCTTACAATACTTCGCCACTATACCCTTAGGAGGGCGTAACATCACACGCGACCTCACAACTCTCAATCTGCTTGAAGAGCGTGCCGAAGATATAAAAATTCTTTCGGGCAACGCTATATCCATCTCTCAGAGTGCAGTCCATAATCTTAACGGACTGAAAGTACAGGATGTCAACAATCTTGTTGTAGCCCGAGCCGAAGAGATTGTGGCTAATGTAGTTGAACAGATGGTCTATGCCGGTCTTAAGGACTCCGATCTGTCGGGAGGTATGAAAGTTATAGGCGGAGCCTGTAAGTTAGCACGTATGACTGAATTGCTGGCTCAGCAAAGTAATCTTCATGTCTCTGTAGGAAAATTACCGGATGGTATCATCTACATCGAAGATTCGGAAAGTAATCCCGGAATTGAAAGCCTTGAAGTTATAAGTATAGCTTATGCCGCTGCAACCCTTTCACAAACCGACTGTCTTGAAGAGCGTAGAGATTCCCAGATTATAGGACAACCGCAACAACAGCCGCTGCAACCGCAACAGCCCCAGCAACCTGTACAGGGACAACATGTACAACCTCGCGAACCTGTCGAAAGGGAAGAGCAACCAGTCCGTGTCAAACCTCACAAACGAAGTCTTTTTGAAGGCTTCAAACGACGTATCACAAACCTGTTCTCACCTCCAGAAGACGATGAGTCAGATCTGCTCGACTAAAATAATGATGCTCGTGCTTCCTCTTATCCCCAACACCTCGCCTCGGACGCTACATAACGGCGAACTGCGAGTAATAACTTCTCAATATGGATGAAACCCTCGAAAACATAGGCGATCCCACAGCATTCATCAACGACGCGGACCCGGCCATCATCAAAGTGATTGGTGTAGGGGGCGGCGGTGGTAATGCCGTCAACTATATGTTCAGGCAGAACATTCCCAACGTCAACTTTGTAGTGGTTAACACTGACAAACAGGCGCTGGAAATGTCTGATGTGCCTCAGCGTATGATGATCGGATATGAAGTGACACGTGGTCTCGGTGCCGGCAATAAACCTGCGGTAGGTCGTCAATGTGCCGAAGCCTCCGAAGGAGAACTACGCACTCTCTTCACAGCTCCTACAGAAATGGTTTTCATCACCGCCGGTATGGGTGGAGGTACCGGTACAGGAGCTGCTCCGGTTATTGCACGTCTGGCCAAGGATTCGGGTATGCTTACAATAGGTATTGTCACCGTCCCTTTCCAGTTCGAAGGTAAACAGAAAATCATCAAAGCGCTTGACGGCGCTGCAGAGATGAGGAAACATGTCGATGCCTTGCTGGTAATCAACAACGAAAACCTTATTGAATTATACCCCGATCTCAACTTTTTCAATGCCTTCGAAAAGGCTGATGACACACTGGCTAATGCAGCACGTTCGATATCGGAGATTATCTCTGAACGCTGTTATATCAACGTAGACTTTGAGGACGTCAAGACTACTCTTAAGGATAGTGGTACGGCTATTATATCGACAGCTTACGGAAGCGGTGAACACCGTATCTCAGAAGCTATCAATAATGCTCTCCACTCACCCCTACTTAAAGCTCACGACATCAATACATCGCAGCGTCTGCTTCTCAAGTTCACATGTTCACGTACCTGTGCACATCCTGTACGTGCCGAGGAAATCAACGAAATCACCCATTTTACCTCTAAACTGCCCTCAAGTATCGACGTTAAATGGGGTATAGCAGATGACCCGGCGGTTGGTGAAGACGTTAAAATTACTGTATTAGCTTCTGGATTCGACGTCACTTTACGTGAAAACGATAATGAAGACGGAAAGCAAGGCAAGAACCAGAATAACGGTACAAAGATAGTTATGACTGCCGACGAAGGACCTGTAACGGAGGCCAAGCCACAGATGGAAGATGCCGACGCCCGCATAGCCGAAGTATACGGTCAGTCCAAGGTAGTACGCCAGCGTCAGAACACAGCACGTCTCAAATATGCTGTGCTTAAGCCCGGTCAGTTTGACGACCATGATGTTATCACCCGTATCGAGATGACTCCGGCCTTTAATCGTCCGCCAAGTTTTAATGCCTCACTCGAACGACTTAATAAAGAACCCGATCCCCAACCCACAGGAGACCAGGACGGCAGCAGCGGCCAGTCTATAACATTCGACTTCGGCGATGTCGATGACTGATAAGCTCTACAAACAATAAAGCTGATTCATATATAAAATCACTACATATCAACTACACAGCAAAGATGGAGAAGACATTCCCCATGGTCGCCAAGACATTCCAGGGCCTTGAAGATGTCCTGCGCGACGAACTCATAGGCCTGGGCGCGCAGAACGTCGAACTGGGCAACCGAATGGTATCGTTTGAGGGCGACCTCGAACTGATGTACAAGGCCAATATGTGCTGCCGCACGGCGTTGCGTATTCTGAAGCCTATCGTCAGATTCATCGCCAACGATCCGGATGAGCTTTATGATGCCGTACGCGACCTCGACTGGAGCGAGTTCATGGGACCCGATTCTACTTTCGCCATCGATTCGACGGTAAACAGTGCCGAGTTCACTCATTCGCGCTTCGTGACTTACCGTGTGAAAGACGGTATTGTTGATCATTTCAACGATAAGCTCGGACGCCGCCCTTCAATTCGCGTCAGCGGTGCCGACATTCTGCTCAATGTCCATATCTCAGAGAATCGTGTCACAATCTCACTCGACTCAAGCGGCGAACCTCTGAGCAAGCGCGGCTACCGTATCGAACAGACAGAAGCCCCGATTAACGAAGTTCTTGCTGCCGGTATCATAATGAAGACCGGATGGCGTGGCGAGAGTGACTTCGTTGATCCTATGTGCGGATCGGGTACTTTCCTTATCGAAGCTGCTCTGATAGCGGCTAATATAAATCCCGGTGTCTACCGTGAACATTTCGCATTTGAAAAATGGCCTGACTTTGATAAGGACCTCTTCGAGGATATTTATAATGACGATTCGGAAGAACGTGAGTTTGCCTATAAGATATACGGCGGAGATATAGACCCTGAAGCAGTTACGATAGCACGTAAAAACATCCGTAATGCCCGTGTTGATGATATGGTGGAACTGGTGTGTCAGCCTTTCGCAGACTGGACTGACAATGCTGCCGAAGGTATATTGGTCACAAATCCCCCTTACGGCGAACGTTTGCGTCCCGACGACATGACCGGTCTTTTCAAAAGTATAGGGTCAACCCTAAAGAATTATTTCAAAGGCTGGCATGCATGGATTCTCGGTTATCGAGATGAGCACTTTGCTGACATAGGTCTCAAACCCACTGTCAAGATTCCATTGCTCAACGGCAGTCTGGAATGTTCGCTCAGAGAATATGTGCTTTTCGACGGCTCATATTCGGCTTTCCGTAGCGAAGGTGGGTCAATAGGCAATAAAGAAAAAGACAACGGTCCGCGCAAAGTGCGTCATATCAGTGACGATGAGTGGGAAAAAGAATCAAAAGCCTTTAACAAAACTCATGGCAAGGGTATTGCTCCAAAGCGTGACCAGCGCAAAGATAACAAACGTCCCGATAAACGTAGCGGATATAATGACAAACGTGCTCTTCCTACATCGGGAGCCAAAGGTAGATATGATGATTTCGATGATTTCGAACAGGAAATAACTCCACGTCCATCATATCCCAAACGTGACGGTGAACGCAGTGGTTATCCGAAGCGTGACGGCGAGCGTTCATCATATCCCAAACGTGATGGCGACCGTAGCGGTTATCCGAAGCGTGACAATGAACGTGGTAGTTATCCGAAGCGTGACGGCGAGCGTCCATCATATCCCAAACGTGATGGCGACCGTGGCGGTTACCCGAAACGTGACGGAGATAGGACATCTTATCCAAGACGCGACAGTGATAAAGGAGCTTCACGTCCGGCACGTGAAATAAAGCCGCGTGGTCCGCAGTTGCCGGAGAATTCAGCCACAGTCTTCTCAAAAGTTCCGATGCGTTCGCGTAAGCCTGCATGGAAGAAAACTGCTGGCAAAGATAACGATGCTGATGAATAAAAACTCTCGGCTATACGAGAAATATATGGTCCGACACTCGTTCCGGCTATATGCTTACGGTACGTCTGTCGGACCATATCCTACCCCACTTTTTTAAATATAACAGATTTTATATCCCGGTTTATGCCTCAACGACAACAAGTCAAAGATACTCCCCTGCTGGTGGTGGCCCTGATTGCCTATCTGCTGATGAGCTTCGGTGCATGGCTACGTATCGGTCCGGCGTCACCGGGCGATGCCATTCCGGGCATCTGTCTCCCTTCACCGGCCGAATGGGATATTATTCCGATATGGTCATGGGGTATCAATACACTTATAGTAATACTTCTGACTGTCGGTACTATAATATACGGACGTTACTATAATAGTATAAAGGGTGCACGCAATGTACTGGCGATCGTATTTCCGGTCATGACAGCTTCTGATCCATACCTGATGGTAAGTCTTGGTACCCCCACTCTGTTATGTGCCGCCTCACTGACTATATGGTGGATATTAGGAAGCACTTTCCGTTCCGAGAACGCCACACAACCTGTTTTTGTAGTTGCAACTATCATTGCGCTCGGTGCCATGATACAGTATGCCTTTTTGATACTGATACCGGTCACAATTGTTAATCTTATTGCTCTTAAAGTATGTCGCTGGCGCGAAATAGGAGCGTTCTTCATCGGTCTCGGTGCTCCGTACTGGGTAGGTATAGGTCTGGGACTGTTACCGCTCGACAGTTTTCATTTACCTACTCCTCACAACTTGTTTCTGGCTAATCTTGAACCGGGTGATACAGTACCGGTACTTATAGGAGCCGGTTTCGCCATGCTGACCGGAATACTTGTAGGGCTCAACAGTATGATAAAACTCTATGCCGGCAACTCCTGTGTACTTGCACTTAATCTCACCATAGGTGTAACAGGAATAGGTAGCCTTGTAGCGATATTCCTTGATTATACCAACCTTGAAGCCTACCTGACAACTCTTTATCTGACAGTAGCCGTACAGATTGCCAATCTTTTCGGTCTCTGGCGTATACCGCGTCCCCGACTCGTGCTTTCTCTTTTCGGTCTCCTATATATCGTACTCTATATACTTACCATAGCAACATAATTAATAATGTACCGCCCTCACATTCTAATTGATGCCGACATACCTTTCATACATGGACGTCTCGAACCACTGGCTGATGTGAAATATGTCGGTCAGGATGATTTTACTCCTGCAGTTGTACACAACGCTGATGCTATGCTGATACGTACCCGTACACAATGTGGCGAAGCTCTGCTCGGCGACAGTAATGTGCGCCTGATAGCCACCGCTACAATAGGTACCGACCAGATTGACCTCCCTTGGTGTGCTTCTCATGGTATTACGGCCCGTAACGCTCCCGGATGTAACGCTCCCGGGGTAGCGCAGTATGTATGGGCCTCTCTGCTGCGTATGGGCATCGATCCCACTAAGACTACTATAGGCGTGGTAGGTTATGGCAATGTAGGTAGCATTGTGGCCGACTGGGGTAGACGACTCGGAGCCACAGTACGGGTAAGCGACCCTCCGCGTGCTGAAGCCGGATATACCGATGTAAACTACGAACCGTTGGAGACACTTATGACCGAATGTGATGTAGTGACCTTTCACACCCCGCTTACACACTCCGGTCCACACAGCACTTTTCATCTTGCTGATGCTGCGAAACTGAATCTTATGCGTCCCGGAGCAATACTTGTCAACGCCGCCCGAGGACCGGTAGTCGATAACGAAGCTCTCAAAGAAGCTATACGTACACGTGGACTGCATACCGTAATTGACACATGGGAAGGTGAGCCCGTCCTCGACACAGAATTGCTCGGTATGTGTGATATAGGTACGTTTCACATAGCCGGTTATTCACGCCAAGGCAAGGAACGTGCTACCCGTATGGTACTCGAAGCCTGTGATGATTTTTTCGGTTGGAATACTGATAAGTCAGGACTTGCAGGTCCACGTCCCCGCAATGAGAACGTTACGGCCGAAGCTATCATAACATCTTTTGACCCATATCCAGTCACAGAAGCCCTGCGTCGTGAGCCACAAGCTTTTGAACGTCTGCGAAAGGAATATGTCTTTAGAGACGAACCGGTATTCCCTACGACCGCTAATAGTTAAAGTGAATGGTAAGAAAAAAGTATTATGTCGTATGGCGCGGAAGGCACACCGGTGTGTTCGACGACTGGAATGACGTGCTTGAACAGATTGACGGTTACGACGGTGCACTGTTCAAGAGTTTCGATTCACCTGAGGCTGCAGCGACAGCTTACCGTAATTCCGCCCGTCGTGACGAACAGCAGGAACTCGGCAATCTGCTTGCTTCAGCACCGCGTCCGCTACCGAAAGCCGGTCAGCCGGATTATATGACTATTCCGGAGATAGACCTTGATGGCTGGGCAGTAGACGCCTCATGTCTTGGTAATCCCGGTGTCATGGAATATCAGGGAGTGGAGCTCAAAACAGGTCGCGTACTGTTCAGAGTAGGTCCTTTCGATGATGCCACTAACAATATAGGTGAATTTTTAGCTATCGTACATGCCCTCTCACTTATGGCACGCGAAGGACAATGGCACACCATATATTCCGACTCTGTATCAGGTATGTCATGGGTTCGCAACCGCAAAGTCAAAACCCAGTTGGCACCTACATCACGCAACAAGCGTATATTCGAATTGCTGGCACGTGCTCTCGCGTGGCTTAACACTCATACCTACCCTTGTCGCATACTCAAATGGCAGACTGATCTGTGGGGAGAAATTCCGGCAGACTTCGGTCGCAAAGGCTCATCAGCAAAACCGAAACAAAGGTGAACCTCCCTACACCTCCAACAGACCGCGAGGACATACGCCGGTGTTTGCTCGAAACTGGAGCTGTCGCTGTCGGTTTTGCCCGTGCCGAACCGATAAGTCCGGCAGCGGCAGCCGACTATGACAGCTGGATTACCTCTGACTGCCATGCCGGTATGGATTACCTTGTACGTCACGCTCCGTTGCGTCTTAACCCTGCGAACGTACTCGAAGATGTAAAGACCGTTATCTCAATTGCCTTTAGTTACAATCCTCCCATAAGGCGTTCGTCACAATTACCTGTAATAGCCACATACGCTTATGGAGACGATTACCATGATGTCCTACGCCATCGTCTTGAACCCGCAGTAACTCTACTACGCGAAACACTCGGTGGCAATTGGCGTATCTGCACCGACACAGCACCGTTACCGGAACGCTACTGGGCTATGCGCAGCGGCATAGGAAGGCGCGGACTCAACGGTTCCGTGATAATCGACGGGTACGGCAGCCGTAGCTTCTTAGCCGAAATTCTAACCACAACAGAGATTCCACCCGACACACCTTCAGAGCGCCGATGTATGGAATGTGGAGCCTGCATCCGTGCCTGTCCCGGCAAAGCTATCGGCCAGGAATGCCATATCGACGCCCGCCGCTGTCTTAGCTATCTCACTATCGAACACAAAGGCGATTTTCCACCAGACACCGATGTGCTGCACACCTCCGCCGGTCAACGAACCCTCTACGGCTGTGACATCTGTATCGAAGTATGTCCCCATAATCGTAACGTCCCTACAACCACCATATCCGAGTTCACTCTACGTCCTACCATAGCCACCCTGACCGCTTGCCAAGCATTCGCAATGACACAACCGCAATTCAGCGAGACCTTCCGCGGCTCAGCCATAAAACGCGCACGTCTTGCCGGCCTGCAGCGCAACGCCGCCAACTGCCTTTTGGATACTACGATAATTAATAAGACTGTAGATAAAGATTAATTCAGTTAGCTTTTACTTCTTTCTTACTAATTCTTCAAGTATGTTTATAATCTCTGGTGTCGGGCCGTCGGCAGAGATACGACCGTCAGCTACAAGTATAGCACGCGGGCAGAGTTCACAGGCTAAGTCCATATCGTGTGTGGCTATCAGACAGCTATGGTTAAAACGGGATATT
>CAMWVA010000040.1 GCA_947177575.1 uncultured Porphyromonadaceae bacterium
TAACAACGGCAACCATCGTCAGCAGGGCGAAAAGAAGTCCGAACATAACCGAGGTGGCGGCAATCATCGACCGGGTAACAGTCGCCCCGGCAACAACGGCAATAATAACAGACCCGGTAATAATACCAAGCCTGGAAATAATGGCAATCATGGGAATAATGGCAATCACGGGAATAACAATGGTAATCACAGACCGGGGAACTCAGGCGGTGGCAACCATAACAACGGTAACAACCATCGACCGGGTAATAACGGAGGAAACCATAATGGAGGCAACCACAGACCTGATCATCATCCTGGAGGTAATCACCGTCCCGGTAATCCAGGGCCTCCCCCTCCCCCACCGGGCAGACCTGGAGGTAATCACCGTCCCGGACACAGTCACGGTACCAGTCTGCCACGTCCAGGCAACAACGGACATTACGGCCATTCCCATTGGCGTCCCCTACCGCCGCCTCCACCACGTCCCGTACACATAAATCATTACTATAATGTGCGCCCTTCATTTCTCGGGCTTACACTCGGTACTATGTTTGATGTCGGACTGAATACACTTATCAACGGAGGTTTCAATGTAGTCTATGCCGCTGACAATATCATGGGCCTTACTGACGTCAGTCAATTCGGTGTGCTCTGGCCTGAGGCAAGTTTCTTCTACGGCCCGGGTGGAATGACCGGAGCCCGATTCCAGCGTATCACTCCCTTATGGGACGACTGGGCCTTCAATACAGCTTATGCCCAACTGACAACTCTCTACGGTCAGCCTGAATCCATCACCCGCACACGCAACTCCCTCTCCGCCGTATGGTGGACCGGCGGCAACTCATACGTCACCCTAAGCTGCGCGGCAGCCCCTAACGGCATCGCCGGCTACGCTACTGACCTCATCTTCGGTAACTGACCCACCTCCCCTCTAATATTTTTTATTCTGATATTTCTGGCTTCATATTATTTCGGCTTCACACCTTCCCGTAGTCAGTGTGAAGCCGTTTCTATATCAGCGCGAAGCTCATCTGTACCAGCGCGAAGCCAGGCCCGCTCGAGCCTTATGTGCCTGCGCGAAGCTGGTTCCCGCTCGGGGCCCTGCCCCGTAGTTTCATCTCAACAGCACCAAAGGCGCGCCCTGCAACCCGCTGTAAGGAAAGCCGGCGTGCCGCTTTTCAAACTCGGCCACAGCCGCTGCTGCTTCCTCAAGCGTGGTTGTGACTACAGCCACGACATAGAATTTCCCATCACCATTAGTCACTACGCCAGCATGAGAGTATCCCTCTGACTGTAGGCGCTCGGCTAACGAGCGGGCATTGGTATCCATGCTATAGAGACCAACAGCTATATTACATATACCCAATTTCACATCGTCACTTTTCAGAGGCTCCGACCAGGTATATATCTGTGTTTCTCCTACTGTGGTCAATCTGGGTCCGTCGGTAGACTGTAGCCCCTGGGCCGGTATGAAATCATCGGCCACAGCAGCCTGACGTTTGGCCTGAGCAGCATCGTAGGCAGCACGATAGTTCTTCTCAGTAGGCTTGCAGGCGCCCATGCCCATTACGAGCACGGCGCCTGCAGCTATAAGATAAATATGTCTGAGTTTCATTAATTCACATCAACGAAAGTTGCTTCAGTTTGTCTTAATGACAAAACGTATCAATTTACCTGAACAACAAGATACGGTGTCAGACTCCAGAAAGCCTTGGCATTGGTAATCTGTATAGTCTTAAGGCCTTCTTCGTTCTCAACTATCTGATAAGAATCCTCCGGCATGTTTGACCATATCTTCACCTTCTTGCTGTTGGTAGGTATGCTCGAAAGATTACGCTTGTCGGCACGGGTAAAATAATTTGTATTGAAATCACCCTTCAGCACCTTGGTCTGTCCGAGGAATTTCTTCTCCAGAAGGCCGTTCTGCTTAAGTTCTTTATTGGTGCCTATGGCATAATATACAGTGTTGGCAGCATCTTCAGCCGCAGTAGCCTGAGCCTGCGCTTCTTCTTTAGCTACAGTTTCAGCAGCTATAGCCTCCTTACCTTCAGCAACCTGATTGGTAAGTTCGGTTATCTGTTCGCGGGCATTGCTGAGATCACTTTCAAGCTGTGCAATCTTGACATCCTGCTGCTCAAGACGATCTTTAAGCTGAGCAATAGTCTTGGCCTGTACAGAATTGGTCTGGTCACTGCTCTTCAGCTTAGCCTCAAGTTTGTCAAGCAAAGCACGGTTGGCAGCTAAGCGAGCCTTGATATTCGCAAGGTTCTGACGGATTTCAGCACGACGGTTGCCACCTTCACTGGTGCCGATATTATGAAGCAGACCTTCCTGCTGATTGATTGAATCGAGACCGGTGTAAATGTCGCCCATAAGCAACATCAGCGAGTCATTGAAAGTAGCAGCTTCGTTATATTCAGCCGTAAGGGCTACAATACGAACGCTATCCTCTTGGATTTTCTTCTGGTCGTGGCCAGAACAGGCCGTCAGCATCAGCGCTCCGAGGCCGATGATAAGCAGATTTTTCTTCATAGCTTATAGTCTTTTAACAGTTATTCTTATCTGTTTCCGGATCTTCGGTGTCGGCCGCACGGTCACGACGCGAAAGACCATTCACTACCACAACAATTTCACCTTTCGCTTGGTTCAGTTCAAAGTGAGATGATAATTCTCCAAGTGTGCCCCGATGTATGGTCTCATGCAGTTTTGACAATTCACGACACACGGCAGCCTCACGATCAGCACCGAAAGTCTCTGCTAACTGACGCAACGTACGTGCCAGCCTTTTAGGACTTTCGTATATCACCACCGTACGTTCGTCAGCCGCTAATTGTGCCAGACGTGTGGCACGACCCTTTTTAAGAGGCAAAAATCCTTCGAATACAAATCGGTCACACGGCAGCCCGGATGATACCAATGCAGGTACAAAGGCTGTGGCACCGGGTAGAGTCTCGACTTCTATTCCGGCCCGACGACATTCACGACTAAGCATAAAACCCGGATCGGAAATGCCGGGAGTGCCGGCATCTGAAATAAGTGCTATGTTATTACCACCTTCCAGCTGACGCACCACTTCGGCAACCTGCTCGTGTTCGTTATACTTATGATGGCTACGCATAGGAGTATGTATGTCGTAATGCTTCAGCAGTACACCGCTTGTACGTGTATCTTCGGCCAAAATCAAATCGGCCTCACGCAATACTCTTATAGCACGAAGAGTCATGTCTTCAAGATTGCCTATCGGTGTAGGCACTATAGTCAGACGCCCGCTCATGACTCGAAATATCTTTGTATTATGTGCATGAAGTCAACTACTTCCTGATTATCCGGCTGCCACTGCAGCGTACCGTAAAAGTAATCTTCAGCTTCATAATAATTCTCGAGAGCGGCTACTTCACTTAAGGCTGCTGTGAACTGTGCGTCATTACCATTGAAAAGACTACGACGAAAACGGAAGCGATCATTGAGACTAAACACCAGACGTCCACGTGCCGTAGTATCGTTAAGACTACGCCGTGTGCTTTCGGCCTCATCATTGACGCTGCGGCGGGGAGGTATATCAGCACGCACAGGACGCACAGGTTCTTTGACCGGCGCAGGCGCCTCGGTCTGTGCAGGACGTACGGGAGCTGTAGCTTTCAATGCAGACAAATCAGGGCGGAATCCGAGAGCTTCCTCGATAGGCGGCAACTTAAGAGACTCCTCCTCATCGACTGTATCCTCTTCTTCCTCAGTTACCTCTTCTTCATCTATATCTTCATCTGCTGTAGTCTCTTCTACAGTGTCTTCTTCTTCATCATCAGGAGCAACATACAGTGTGCCTTCCTCACCTTCATATTCATCATCGGGTTCATAGTCATCTTCAACAGATTCAGGCTCAACAACGGGTTCAGGTACATGTTTATCAACAGGTGACGGCTCGATAGCAACCGACGGAAGTTCCGGGGCCACAGTTGAAAGAGGTTGAGGCGCCGGAACTGTCTCAGGCAACGCTATCCCTGTCAGTTCGGCACTGCGTTCGGCCACAGCAGCGGCTTTCCCCGCTATCAGTGCAGCCAGACCGGAGGGATTATCGTCGCGAGTGAGAGCAAGATGCACCAGGCCTTCAAGTTCATATATACAGTCAAGCAGATTGGACAGTTTCTCTTTTTCCATTGGGTCTATGCTTTGTTGGTGGGTTTATACTTTAACGGAGTAATCAGATGCAAAACCATGACAGCACTATCGTTCAGACGGCACATTGCAACCGAAAAGTCTGAGCAACATTTTAGCCGCTGCTTTTTTCATACGACCATTGTTGCCCTGTATGTCGTTAGCCATTATTACGACTATATGCGTAGGAGCGTAATCCTCATCGAGTTTATAACCAGCGAAACACTGGATACCGGTCATACTACCGGTCTTCATGGCTATATAACTATCAAGTTCAGTATCGCACAGGAATTTACGTAATGTTCCTTCCTGTCCGGCCAGCGGGAAGAACGAGGCATAATACACATCATGGCTCATATCGCGCAGAACCGAACCCATGAAGTCAGCAGTCACACGGTTAGAACGTGAGAGCCCCGAACCGTCATCAATACGCACACCGGCCATCGGCATACCACGACGCTTCCACAACGCCATACCACGCGATGCACCATCGGCTGTCGAACCGTCGCCACCGGTCTCCTTGCTATAAGTACGCAACATTGCCTCAGCCATCATATTGTCACTACGCATCATCAGCGAACGCATTATCTCATCTATAGGCGGCGACACATGATCAAGAATTTCACGACGCTTGCCGCCTTCGAGCGTTTTGCCTTGCACGTTTATACCGCGAACTTCAAGAGCACCGCGCAAACGTCCCAGATATATAGCCGTAGGGTCAGGTACAGATGAACTTCCTTTAGTATTGTTTTCAAAATTCAGTGCGTGTATTCCCGTACCGTAATCACGGGAAAGATCAGCGCGTGCCCAGCCTGCAGGGACAGAAGGGCCGCTCCAGACACTATCGTCTACAAGCAGACGTCCTTCCACCGATTTCACACCGGCCTGAAGTAAAGCTTCGGCTATCTCAGCTATAATGTCAGTGCCGGTAGGCTCGACATGCGAATTAAGCGCCGGATCGCCTGAAGCTACCGTTACTATATTACCGTGTAAAACACCGCCCTTATCAATCTCGCCTTCAGTATAGACTTTGGTATGGTATTCATAATCCGGTCCGATATGCTGAAGCAGAGAGGCCGTAGTGACACTTTTCATTATTGATGCTGGAATCAGAGGAGCGGAAATGTTATGAGCAGCAAGAGTATCGCCCTTGGCAATATCCACAACCAAAACAGCCAGCGATCCGGACGGAACGCCACTTTCACGCACAAAATCGCGTACCGCCTGCTGGGCTATCGCACATATAGCAGTACTTATCAGCAGACATAACGCCATGAAACAACGGCGTGAGTTATGTCTATTAAAGAATTTAATCACTTGTTATATTTAGTTTTATCTATCTGATATATATTTTCACCCGTACGCCCCTGGCAGCACAGGCGGCTACAAAGTTACAAAGTTTTTTCTGAAATAGTTATTTTTATTTTACAGCTTTTTGTAATTTTGACACTTCATTTCACTACCTGTCTTTTTTAAACACACATTATGCCCAATAACAATCTGCCTCCTTCGCGCCCCTACACTTTCGACCGTGTGGTGCGTATCGTTTTCGGTGTCATAGCCACTGTGGCAGTAATCTGGCTGCTCGATGTACTGAAGGGTGTACTGCTCCCTTTTCTTGTAGCCTGTCTGATAGCCTACATGCTTGAGCCGGTGGTACAATGGAATATGCGCTGGACCCGTATGCAGACACGTTTCGTGCCCGTTTTGCTGACCCTGCTTGAGGCTACGGCAGCTATCGCACTGTTCTGCTTCATATTTATTCCTTATCTTATCGCCGAAGCCTCGAATATGACTGAGCTGATACGTACATACGCCACCACTCAGATAAACATACCGCATATCTCACAAAATATCCATCAGTTCATAAAGGATAATATCGACTTCAATGCCATATCAAAGATGCTTTCGCGTGATGAGTGGACCGAACTGCTGCGGAGCACTCTTACCGGCTCGTGGTCATTGGTAAGCACAAGCCTCGGCTTTGTGCTCGGTGTGGTAAGCTGGTTAGTCGTTATTCTTTATCTTGTCTTTATCATGATTGACTACGAACGCCTTATGCTGAGTTTCCGGCAGCTTGTACCGCTCCGTAGCCGCAGTAAGGTATTCCGTATTTTCGATGACATCAAAAACGCTATGAACCGTTATTTCCGAGGTCAGTTTGTCATAGCATTCATCGTAGGAGTACTTTTCGCAATAGGATTTCTCATTATAGGACTTCCAATGGGTGTGGTCTTAGGGCTATTCATCGGTCTACTTAATATGGTGCCTTATCTTCAGCTTATATCGCTACCTATAACAGCACTGCTATGTATAGTCAGCACTGTCAGCACCGGAGGTGATTTCTGGGTGATATTCTGGGAGAGTATGGCGGTCTATGTGGTGGTACAGTGTATTCAGGACCTTTTTCTCACACCGAAAATCATGGGTAAGGCAATGGGACTTAACCCTGCTGTGATATTACTGTCACTGTCGATATGGGGCACTCTGTTAGGTTTTATCGGTTTGATTATAGCTTTGCCGCTGACTACTCTTTTTCTGTCATATTATGATATTTACGTGGTACAACGCAACGGAGGCACTATAGATGCCATTGCCGCCGATGCCACTGATGACACCGACGGCAATGACAGCGATATAACACCGACCTAAGGGTCGCTTATCGCATCTGTTCGAATTGTGCCGGGTCTCCTACGACCCATACCACATCACCGGATTGCAGCACTGTATCGGGCGCGGGGTTGACATATTCGTCTCCGCGTCTTACTTTTACTATCATACTGTAATAATCTTCACGTATATTGGTCTGGGCCAACGGTTTTCCTATTATAGGAGAATGTTCAGTCAGACGTATGCTCTGAAGTTTACATTCAGGTTGGGTTACTGCTAAACTACGCATAGCCTCTTCAGCCTTCTGCATATCGTCGTTCAGATGTTTTATCTGATCGTCCGTACCTATTACGCCCAATACGTCTCCGGGGAAGATACGTGCTTCCACCGACGGCAATGGCAGAAGCATGTCACCACGTTGTATACTGCTGACACTTACACCATAATCACGTCGTAGGCCTGAATCCTTCAGTTTGTCACCTACGAAGGGAGTATAAGGACCTACTTCTATATATGCCTGGTGCATATCATCGATAAGATTGTTGTTACGGCCGAGACGTGTATCTTCACGGATGTTGAGATTATGCAGGAATTTCTCTTCCATTTTCGCGTAACGCTGTGTCAGCTGGCGCGAGGCGAAAAGGATTATAATAAGGAAGCAGACTACGCCTACACCCCAACCTATCAAACTGTTATATGCAGAACTTATAAAATAAACTATGAAGAACAGTGCTAACAGATAACGAATTATACGCATCGCCACTAACGGTACATCGTAGAACGAAGCTGTAGAGTGCAGTTTCATTCGGTCGTCAGGCTTTACGCTCGTGAAAGCCAATGCCACAAGGAAAGGCGACATGGCCAGAAGTGTCAGTACCGTAGCAAGGAGATGTCCCCAACGTGCGAACAGACCTTCGAGCACAGGGAAGAGTGTCTGTTCGGAAATAAGAATTATAGCCAGCAGAATCACCGTGTAGAGCACCATACGCCACAGATAACGCTTCAGTACGTCAGCCCACAGTCGACGTGTAGCACTTGTGTCGGAGGTCTGTTTTGAATAACGGTCTATTATCGAAGCGAGCCAGCTCGGCATGTGTTTCTCGGCGAGAGCAGCCGCCGGACCTGCCATTTTGACAAAATACGGTGTCGTAAATATCGTAATAACCGATACAGCCACTATTATAGGATACAAGGAAGCCTCAAGAACACCAAGACTCATACCTAACGAGGCTATGATAAATGAGAACTCACCCACCTGTGTCAGTGTAAAACCACTCTCAATAGCCACTTTCAGCGTCTGTCCCGTTACGAGCATACCTAATGTTCCGAAGAATATCATGCCCACTATCACTACGACTGCCAAAAGAAGTATCTCACTCCAATAAGTAGCCAATACACCGGGATCCACCATCATACCTACCGATATGAAGAATACAGCACCAAACAGATTCTTGACTGGCTGCACCACGTGTTCCATCTTCTCGGCAGCGTTGGTACCGGCAAGTATCGAACCCATAATAAAAGCACCTAATTCAAGTGAGAAGCCACATATCACTGACAGTATGGCCATCGAAAAACACAGGGCCATAGCCAAAATAAGCATGGTCTCATCATTGAGATAAGGCTTCACCTTATTAAGGAACGACGGAAGTACATACACACCGACTATAAACCACAGTATCAGGAAGAACACTAACTTAGCCACTGACATTATAAGTTCACTGCCCTCGACACTGCCTACAGCAAGCGATGACAGCAGCACAAGCATCAGCACGGCGAAAAGGTCTTCGATAATGAGTACCGCTAACACCAGCGAGGCAAAACGCCGCTGCCGCATACCTAAGTCAGTAAGAGTTTTCAGAATTATGGTGGTAGATGACATTGAAATCATACCGCCGAGGAAGATACAGTTAATTGTGTTCAGATGCAACAATACTCCTACTCCGAATCCGGCAAAGGTCATACCAGTAATGATTATCAATGCTGTCACTACCGCCGACGAGCCGGAATTGACCAATTTCTTGAAACTGAATTCCAGACCGAGAGTGAACATCAGAACTACAATACCGAGGTCAGCCCAAAACTCTATATTGGCCAGATTGGCTATTGAGGGTATATATACAAATTTAGGACTTGCGAGAAAGCCGGCCAATATATAGCCTAACACTACGGGTTGCTTCAGCTTTTTGAACAGCAGGGTCACTATAGCACCTAACAGCAGCACCCACGCAAGGTCTGCTAACAGACCGTTGGTGTGGTCCTCACTACTGTTTTCGCTTCCCTGATGGTCAGGCATTTCACTGTAGACGGCTGTCTGTATTGTCTCCTGAGGCAAGGCAGCACACCAAGGGGCTACCGTCAAGGCCGTCAGGGCCGCAGCACGTGTGCGGCTGTCTGTCTTGGGAACTTGTTTGTTCATTGGTTATTTCTGTGGGTTGCTTGTTTGCTTCATACATCCATCTGGCTTGACAGACTAAGTTTCATAGTGTCGCCTATATGACTTACCTCGTCAAGAAGAGGTAACAGGTCACTGCGCAGATGTACAAGTACCAGAAAACTTATTTCAGTCTCACCTTTATCATAATCATAATCTACATAGAATGCAGACAGATGCACACGGTTGGCACGGAATAGCCTACGGTAAGGTTCAAGATCTGATACTATACCGCGTACCTTTATATTAATCACTTTTGTCTCCTGACCGACATGGCGCCAGCGCTCATACATCTCGAACAGCACCAGTATTATTAGTATGAGTATTGTCGAGCCTATAGCGCAGGCATACATACCGATGCCTACAGCCATACCTATGATAGCTGTCATCCATATACCGGCCGCCGTAGTCAGTCCGCGTACCGCACCCTTATTCTGAATCATAGCGCCGCCGCCGATAAAACCGATACCGGTTATCACCTGCGCAGCTATTCGTCCGGGGTCGCCGTTTTTAAGCCCCATGTACTCCTGCGGCACATATATACTCAACAGCATAGCCAGACACGCACCCATTGATATAAGTGCGAAAGTCCTTATACCCGCTATCTGTCCTTTTCGCTTGCGTTCGGCACCGACAACCACGCCCAACACCATACTCAGCAGCAATCTGAACATGGCATTGGTCGTATTGACCTCCAAAGCAAACACCGAATCGTAAAGATTCCCTATATATGCTGATATATCTGCGTAACTCATAACTTCAGAAAGGTAATCCTGTGCCTATATAGCCTATCGTGACATGGTCAGGAAAATCCTCCGGGTCGGGGGCAGCCATACTGTCATACAGATGTTTTAGTAATTTCTGAGCAGCTTCACTGTTACCGAGATTTTCGTCCGGCATATACCATACGCCTCCGTTAGTCCATGTCCAGCGACCTACAGCGTCATAGCCGGCCCATTCGGCTTGTGTGGCGCGCTGTGCCAGCAGCTTATCAAAGGTATCTCCTATATGAAGTTCAGTCGTACCGGCCACCACACCTATCTCTGGTGACATCAATGTGATAAGGTCTACCTTCCCCTCTCCGAAATCTATCACCGCAAACATCGGTTCCCCCCGGCGACTGAATACGTATTCCTTATACTCACATTCAATTATCTGTCCTATACTATCATAAAAAGCTTCGTGTACAGGTGGTAACGAATCAATAGCCATACCTATACGCACAGCGCCCAGACTGTCTGAGGTCAGAATAGGCAGTCGAGACCCTGTTCTTCTAACAACGGTATCTTCGGTAGCCGGTTTTATCACCGTAGTATCACTGTCTGTATTCGAAACCGTACCTCCATCTTTATGTCCGCACATACACAGCAGAGCCGACCCCGCCGCTATTACGACAAGAATAATACAACGCCATACCAAAATCCATATCTTCATAATCCGTTTTGTATATTGTTTTGTTTTAATTTGTCTTTATTCCCTGTATTCCCCTCATTGTGCCGACGCATGGCCACCGAACTGCTCCGGATATATCAGCACAAGATTCTGATTCTTAAAGTGTCGGCTTAAAAAAGACGGAAGCGCGTCCAAATCGCCCGACCATGACGGCGAACCACGTCGTGCATTAATAACCATCAGCAGATCATCACTGTCTATATTAGGAGAATATAATATGAAATCCTCCCACGTATCCATAGGCATCATTTCAGCTCGTATCTCATAAGCCTGTTCAGCCACTATGAGGCGTATATAATCTATCGTGGTGCGGTAAGCCAGAAACACTACCCGACAGCCTAACTGAGACGCGAGATTAGCCACTCGCTCGACCCACACCTGAAAACCGCGTTCATACTCGGCATTACGCGGAGCTACAACCAACAGACGTCGTATGGTGTCAACAGGAATGTAGCACCGGACGATGAATATCATCTTATGCGTAGCAGCCACTAATTGTTCTATCAGCTGACCGTAGAAAGTATCCACCACTGTCGAACGATGATGAAGACCGAGAATAATATCTGTACAATTATTCTCTCCCACAGCATTGACCACACCTGCCACGACGTTAAAGTCAAAACGCTCTATGTCCTTCACACCTAAGTCAACTGCCATAGCAGTCTCGACAGCTGTATGAAGAGCCCGGCGTCCGTTAGCTACTGACACGGCATTATCGCTACGGCGCACATAAAGTGCCGTTATCGGATATTTATTATCACGATACCTCATCAGCATGGCAAACTTCATAAGGCTTGCCGCAGTCTGCGGATTGGCGACAGCCACTAGCTGACGGGCATAATGTGTCACCTCGGCTATGTTCTCCTGATTCAGTTCATTTTCGGTAAGCCGTATACGTAGCTTAAGCGCCACACGTTCCGTAACTACTGACGAGACCAGACAGCAAGCTAATATCATTACTACCGCACCGTTCATTATGTCTTCATTCAACAGACCGTACTGATAGCCTATCATTGTGGCTGCAATCGTAGCGGCTGCCTTGCCGGAAGTAAGACCGAACATCAGACCGCGCTCAGTAGATGAAAGCTTGAATAAGCGCGAACCTATATAAGCCGAAATCCATTTGGCTCCGAGTGCCACGCAGGTCATATTAAGAGCAACCCATCCGACACCCCACCCCTGAAATATGACATGCACATTGATAAGCATGCCAACACCTATCAGAAAATAAGGTATGAAGATAGCATTACCCACAAACTGTATACGGTTAAGCAATACTGACCGCGAGGGTATGAAACGGTTGAGTACCAACCCGGAGAAGAATGCACCTACGATGGCTTCAAGACCGATAAGCTGCGCCAGCAACGAAGCGACGCATACTTCGGCAAGTATGAAAATCAGTTGGCTCAGCGAGTCGTTGAATTTACGGAAGAACCAGCGTGTAAGCCACGGGAAACTATACATCACAGCTGCGGCATATATCACAGCCAATACCAGCAGCCAAACTATATCACTCCATCTGAAGCCACCGGTCACACGCACTGTCACGACTTCTGCGAGTGCCAGCAGAGCTAACAGCACAGCGACAATAGTACCGCACACAGCGATGACAGCTCCCTTTGTATTCTGAAGTCCCAGACGGCTTACAGTAGGATAAGAGATAAGTGTATGCGAAGCGTACATCGACGCTATCAGCACACTTGTGCTCCACCCTGTGCCGAAAGCCCAGCGTGCCCCTACTATACCGGCTGCCATAGGCAGGCTGAAAGTCAGAAGTCCGAACGCCAGTCCTTTACCGATATTCTGCCGCAAGTGATACATATCTATTTCGACCGCAGCAAGAAACATAAGATATAATATGCCTACCTGACCGAAAATTTGAAAACTTGCGTCGCGTTCAAGCACATTAAAACAGTATGGGCCTATAAGCACGCCGGCTATGATAAGCCCTACGACATTCGGAATCTTAAGGCGTCTGAACACTAGTGGCCCACAGAGTATCACCAGCAGTACCACCAAAAATATGGCTACCGGCTGATGAATAGGAAAAACGGCACCTAACGATGTCAGTATCATGTCGGCAGGTCGAACAGGCGTCGGGCGTTGGCGTCAGTCACGGCTTCTATCTGTGCCGGAGTCTTACCTGTAAGTTGTGCTATCTTCCGGCACACCTCAGGAAGATAGGCACTTTCGTTACGCTTGCCGCGATAAGGCACAGGCGCCAGATAAGGCGAGTCAGTCTCAAGTACGATACGGTCAAGTCCTATCTCTGACAATGCTTCCTGTAGCGGTACAGAGTTTTTAAACGTCACCACACCGTTAATACCGAACATAGGGTCACACACTTCCCGTATACGCCGCACATCATCTGCACTTCCGGTAAAACTGTGAAACACCAACGGTGGCAGTCCGCGTCCTTCGGCCTCGATACTGCGTAGCACATCAAGAGTATCCTCTAATGCTTCACGGCAGTGTATTATAACCGGCAGTCCGCGATCTATAGCCATACGCAGCTGCCGGGCAAAGACCTCGCGTTGCTCTTCCCGGCGGCTACGGTCATGATAAAGGTCCATACCGACTTCACCTACAGCCACACACTTATCAGTATCAAGTTGTTGTTCCACCTCCGCAAGGTCTTCAGGCCATGCGTCAGTAATATCTGTCGGGTGAAGTCCCATAGCTATCGACGTACACTTAGGATAGCGTCTGTGGAGTTCAAGCAACGGTCCGATACTGTCGTGGTCTGTATTAGGCAGCACTATATGGGTTATACCGGCTGCCAAAGCCCTTTCTACGGCTCCGGCGGCATCCTCACCATACTGCCGGCTGTACAGGTGAGTATGGGTATCTATCATTTCTTACGGCCTATGAGTTTTTCAGCCACTTTACGCAGCGCGTCTTTGGCTTCGTCGCCGAGGGTAGTGCGTTTCAGAGCGCTCAGAGCCTTGCTTGAATATGAAGCTACAGCTTTGCGACATTCTTCCGATATACCCATCTTTTCCATCAGACGTGTTACTGTCTTAACACGCAGCTCAGGCTGTTCCATAGCCATAGCGGTAGCAAACAGCTGGGTATCGTTTCCTCCACGATTCATAGCCATAACATACAGATAAGTCTTCTTACCGTTGGCTATATCGCCGCCTATAGGTTTACCGAAAGTAGAAGCCTCTCCGAATGTATCAAGCCAGTCGTCCTGTATCTGGAAAGCAAGGCCTAACATCATACCGAAATCGTACATATAGTTAGCATCACGTTCCGAAGCGCCACCGATAATAGCTCCTATCTTAAGTGAGGCGCCAAACAGAGCACCTGTTTTCTGGCCTATCATTCTAATATATTCCTCCAGAGTGATGTCGGCACGATGTTCAAAGCTAAGATCGAGCTGCTGGCCTTCATATACCTCAATAGCCATAGAGTTAAACACATCAAGCACACGACGAAGTTGTGCGTCAGGGACTTCGCTGATAAGTTGCGTAGCCAGTGTAAGCATGGTGTCACCTGACAGTATGGCTGTATCTGTACCGAAACGTGAATATACCGAAGCACGGCCACGGCGTGTATCAGACTTATCCATAACATCATCATGCAGCAACGTGAAGTTATGAAACATTTCGATACCGGCTGCCGCCTTAAGTGCCGGCATATAGCCTCCGCCGAAAGCTTGACAAGCCATCAGTGTCAGTACCGGACGCAGACGCTTGCCTCCGGCCGAAAGAGCATATTCTATAGGTTGGTACAGTGCCTGGGGCGCACGGCCGCCCAGAGCGAGGTCTTTAATCACTTTTTCTACCTCAGAAGTATATTCAGATGTAGTCATCATAGTGGTATAGAGTATATTTTGTAGTCAGCCGCCACAGAAGGCACAAATTACGCCGTCATCGAGCGGCTTATAGAATAATTTTGCTATCGTCAGTATTTTATAGCCTCACGTATGACACTATCGTCAGTCAGCAAAGCGATTGTATATTTCTTCAGGAAGGTCTTTACCATGATCAATACGGAGCACTGTCTGGAATCCTTTCAGAAAACGCTGATACGTCAGCGTATCTTCCCCGCAGGCTTGACGTAAGGCGGCAATTTCCTCATCAACCTGAGCAAGATTCATCTGGCGTTCGCGTATCCGCGATACATATTCCAACCCTAACTGATAACCTAAGCCCATAGGGTCTTCGATACCCGCCATACTGTAAAGACGCATCTTATCAGCTACCGGCAGACTCTCCGAATAGCTATCATACTCCTGACTGAAAGCCACCAGTGCCGAATCGCGATAATGCTCATAAACATAAAGTGTAGCTGTAGCCAGTGTGTCAATATGTACATTGCCTGCTCTTCCTAATGAGGCATCACAGATAAAACGTGCTACCGAATCCGGACTTACATGTTCCATCATATATGCCATACGCTCAGCGTCAGACATAGCATCGAAGTTGACCGGAAGTTGTTCCGTCTTACCGCCGCCACTGCTGCAACTTACACTCACGGCCGCCATCGCTACCGCGCAATACAGTAATAATCTTTTCATAATAGCGCCTGATTAATGCCTATCTCACAAACAGCATACGCCCCGGAGACATCTGCGCCAAAAAAACGCACATACCCTCCGAAATCATACGCAAAATTACTAAAATTCTCTAAAATCCCCAACATCACTTCCAAAATCCCCTCGTGGCTTCCATCACTTCTTCATCTCTTATCTCCCCTGCTGCTTTACCACATCTTCAACTACCCCATAAAGATAGGTTAAGGAGAAATACAATCGCCTTATCTTAACGAGAGCTTTCTGACTACATACTCACAAAAAAATTCTCTCACTTTATTGTCATCTGAAAAAAAAATACTAACTTCGCACCGTAAAACCCAACAACCTTCCCGGAGTGGTGCTCGAGTGGCTGAAGAGGCACGCCTGGAAAGCGTGTATACGCCAAAAGCGTATCCCGAGTTCGAATCTCGGTCACTCCGCTTAGAGAGGATTTATTCCTCTCTTTTTTAGCTTTCTATAATTAATTTAAGTTGTACTTAAATATAATTTAAGTACAACTTAAATTCTAATTAAATTATTGACAATTAAAATAGAAAACGTAAAAGCCATGCATAATTATATACCCAGACTACTATCAACAGAAATTTTAGAAGACGCTAAATATTTCCCGGTTCTCGTTATTACCGGACCTCGACAATCAGGCAAAACGAGTTTATGCCGTCATTTATATCCCGATTATACGTATGTTAATCTCGAAGATATTACAAACCGAGCGAAAGCTACTAATGACCCCACTCAATTCCTGGAATCATTAGGAGAGGCTGCCATTATTGACGAGGTTCAAAGAGTCCCTGATCTAATGTCAATGATTCAAGTACGGGTGGATGAAAACAAAAAACTAAGATATGTATTGACTGGAAGCAGCAACTTTTCATTGTTACGAACCGTCACTCAATCCCTGGCAGGAAGAGCAGCACTATTTACTCTACTACCTTTATCATTTCAAGAATTTCCAAAAGATCAGCTCTCCAAGTCAATTAATCAGTTAATGTGGCAGGGACAATATCCCGGCGTAATTGCAGACAAGGTATCGGTAAATCGTTTTTACAGCAACTATTACAATACATACGTTGAGAGGGATCTAAGAGATTTACTTAAGTTGCGCAACCTGTTAACTTTTGACAAATTTGTCAAGCTGTTGGCCGTACGTGTAGGGTCAGAATTTAATGCGTCAGCATTGGCAAGAGAGGTTGGTGTGTCCTCAAACACCATCTCTGAATGGCTGTCTCTACTCACGACTTCATATATTGCCTACACTCTGCCTCCATATTTCCTGAATATATCAAAGCGTCTTACTAAAATGCCTAAAGTATACTTCTATGATACAGGTTTACTATGCTACCTTCTTGGAATAGAAAGTTTTGAAGATATAGGAAATAATCCTCTGCGAGGAGCAATATTTGAGAATCTTGCAATGAGCGAGTTGCTGAAAAGTCGACTTAACAAGGCTAAGAACCCTAATCTATATTTTTATAGGGAGAAATCCGGAATTGAAGTGGATGCCCTTCTAATGGAGGGAGGGGAAATCAAACTCTATGAAATTAAAGCAGGAAAAACAATCCGTCCCGAAGCTTACGATAATATTAATGCAGTTAAACGAACCCTTAACAATATATTGTCATCAACAATAATCTTCGACGGCGAGAGCTTTCCTCCCGCCTCCATCAATATCCGCGACATCTGAACACACTAAATTTACAATATCTCCGTCTTCGCGGAATACTGACGTAGAGTTGACTGTGAAATACAATTTTTAAGACTATGACGACAACAAAATATTTGATAAGTAGCTCTTAAAAATTAATGAACTATAAAACTTGTTATTTAAAATAACAAGTTTTATAGTTCAAGATTCAAAGGGCGTACATGAAAAAGATATATCGTTTAATTTTTAAGAGCTACTTATCAATAATTTGTCCAACTGATTTAATAGCTCCGTTACTACAGTGTCTTCCGACTCAAAAGATTTCGCTAAGGCAGGTATAAGAGTATTATCTTCAGTACAGATTTTCTCAATAAAACCATGCACACAGTCAACAACTGATTGTGGCGCAACAATCGGAGAGGTTTCAACAAGTACCATACTCTTCATCACATCTCAATGACAACACTAACGAGAGCGTACCTACCCAGTCAAGGAGCGTGTCTTTTCGACTTACCGCGAGGTATTTCCAAGCCTCGATTATTATGTCTCCATCAAAATCATTTGGATTGACTATCAAGCCTTCTTCAGAATTTTTCCGATACTTCCTTGCAGTCATCAAACGAGAGCTTTTCTCCCATATTGATTCCTTTAAGCATATCGGTAGGTCGCTTCACAAGGTATACTATCCTACCTAATATACTGATTTTATATTATTTTTGCTACATTTTAATATAGTGTTAAAACGTAACAAAAGTTAATAATGTTATCCCAATCTTTTAAATCTGTTAGGCAACACCTCACATTTTAGTTTAATCAATAAACCCTATCCACTATCAGGAAGTGTCTGAATATTATTTGCTATTTATACCCCAAGTCTTTCTCTTGCTATTCAATTAAAGCACCCTATTTCATTATTCATCTTCATCATGTAATTTTTCTTTAAGGAAATATATGGTCTTTTGACGCTCGATCTCTGCACGTAACTGTTCGGGAGTTGGGAGATAGAGCATATATCGAGAGGCAAAGAGGTGGTCATTGTCATGTAGAACTGAGTACCTTGCTATATCTTCGTCCGTATCATCACATAATAGGATACCAATAGTAGGATTATCATCTTTTCCCCGTTTCAATTCATCATACATCCTTACATACATATCCATCTGACCAACATCCTGATGTTCTATTTTCGAGGTCTTTAAGTCTATAAGCACAAAGCATTTAAGTATATAATTGTAGAATACGAGATCAATGAAATAATCTCGTTTTTCTGTATGTATATGTTGTTGGCGGCCAACAAAGGCAAACCCTTTACCCATTTCGAGCAAGAACTTTTCAAGATTATTAATGATAGCCTGTTCAAGTTCTGACTCTCTGTAGGATGAATCCGCAGTAAAACCTAAAAATTCTCCTATAACAGGATTTTTGATAAATTCCATAGGGTCTGGAGTCTGTAGTGAAGCTGTCAGTTCAAGCATCTCTTTCTCCACAAGATCTTTGCGTTGTGAAGCGAGCAAACGAAAATAATATTGTGAACTGAGATTTCGTTGCAGAGTACGTACACTCCAGTTTTGTTGTAATGCTTCCTGTTCGTACCAAGCACGCGCATCTGCATTAAGTTCCTGTGTCAATACAAAATAGTGAGACCAAGACAGCATTGTTCGAGATTTTCCAAACACCGTTTGGAAAATCTCAGCCTCATTATTCTTATAAAAGGTTACAAAACTGTACAGATAGCTTTTAGTAAATCCTTTTCCGTAAGTAGCCGTAAGTCGTTTGGAAAGACCTTTTATAATCGCGGCACCGTAAACGGCTCGATTCTGACCGTTAAGCTCTTCTTCAGCTATAAGTTTACCAAGTTCCCAGTTTCTTTTCACCAACGCTTCGTTGACCTGCCGATATGCGGTTTCACGAGCCTGTTCAATGACAGAAGACGCTCGGTTATAAAGAGCTTCAATAGTTGAATCTAATACTTTGTCAATCTTAATCGGCTTCATATTCTATGGTCTTGAAAGCGTTAATAAAATTCATAAATAATTTTTAAGACAAATAATCTTTAAGATAGTTCAACAGTCATAGCAATATTACCTATGTTACCTTACCTCCTTTCCGTTAGTAAATGACTTGGAGACTTCTTATTCAGAACTATGGTTTAGTACTTATAATTAAATCTCTAACATCAATATCAAGTAGCTCAGCAATCCTGACGAGCGTATCAAGTGAAGGTTGCATTTTGTTGGAGCACCATCGGGAAACCGTAGCTTCATTTTTACCGATATGTTCGGCAAGCCATTTACCGGTTTTGCCGCTCTCAACTAACGCAACTTTTATCCTATTTATCTTCTGAAATGCCATTTTTACTTAATTTATTTACTTGTTACAATACTTTGATATTAGGCACAAAACTACAAATAAATTTTAATAGGACAATTGAAATGAATAAAATATATGTTATCACTGTCGAAAGTATGAGGTAATTACCTTAATAAATCCATTAATTTGAGAACTTTATACGATAAAACCTAACAGAAAAATTATTGACTTCTCAGTATTGTTATCAAAAGCTTCGTTTTTGTTATTGACTATCGGAAGAAAAATATTAAATTCGCGGTACAGTGAAAAACTGTTACAAAGACTACTTTATACGGTCTTAATTATGGATATTTTATGAGAATATTGATAATACCATAAAACTTGCATCAAGTGAAGGAGTAGTAGATAAAGTCAAATTTTCAATGATCAAAGAATTATGTCAGATAAAGAAAAAATAAATATTATTGATATTCTTGACAAAGGACTAAAGCAATCATACGAGAACTTACTTCGGCACAAAGCTGCACTTGATCAAGACATGGTTTTTGGCGATGAAAACGGGCAACCACGTATCGTTCCAGCACGTGAGGCTCTCGCGGAATATGAGAGAGTATCAAAACAATTATTGGCATAGATATAAATCATTAATAATCGATTATTAATGATTTATATCTATGCCAATAATTGAGTGTCTTACTTTTTAAAGCTTTTTCAGTCGATTTATGGCCTAACCAATTTATCAAGTGTCATAAGTATGTCACCCTGAAGGGGTATGGATTTGGCTTCAATCTCTTGTGGCACATATATCTCATGAGGAAGATTAAGCGTGATATAAGTAGCGTCAGGCAACTGATGTACCAATCTCATAAGCGGTAGCTTTATGATACGGTTAATCGAACCTATTCCCAATTCAAGTACGACAAGGCGTTTGTCACCATATTCCTGTAGGAAACGGTTGAGATTCTCCTGTCTGTTGATAGGATGCTTACCATCTCGTGCAAGCTGGAAGGTTCCTTCTATTTCCCATATTCTTTCAGCAGCAAATCCGACAGCTTCAAGATGTTGGTCACCATTTGTAGTAAGGATAAAGTACGGTTTGTCACCGATAAGGCTCCTTAGATTCTTCATTACCTGTGTGACCTCATATTTATCAGTCCATAATTCCACAAGTCTGTCAAGAAAAGTCTGTCGGTCTTCCGGAGTCATGTTCTGAGATAGTAATCCGTCAAGTACATTCCGCAATCTATATTTATGCCGGAAATCGCCAAACTGCTTCCGGAACATTTCATTATCAGCAAATATATTGTAGCCTTCTGATATAGAGAGACCGTTGCTTGCACCTATCAAAACTGCATCTGCATTCCTGATAACATCCTTAGCTTTAATTATACTTTCCATAGTCATATCAAATTTAGGCTATACACGTTAATAGATCTTACTTGAATCAAAAATATCCTTTCCTTTTTCACGTTTCAGATGACTGGTGTCTTTCCCAAGAAGCTCTTTCAATACAAAAGCTATATTATCCTCTATGGCAAGACTCTTACGTGCTATTTCCTTCGGAATAATAGCATGTTTGGGATTTATGGTAGCATAAAACGCTTTTGGCCACTGATACGTCATGTTCATAAAGGGTTCCTTAATAAACATCGGAGTCATCATTCCGACGCCTAATTCAAGAAACAGAACTTTTTTGTTCATATTAGCCCGTAGGAAATTCATATAGCGTTCAAACTCACGCTCATAATCTTTCCCTTGAAGAAACCTTGGGGAGCGTACCCAACCATCAAGTTCCTCACCGGTGTCGACAGAGTGTGGAATCAGATGCTCTGGAAGTGAGTCATTTTTAATCTCAGGTAAAAGTTTATAGACCAACTCCTTATTATAATAAAGTTTGTCATACAATCCGGATTTCACCTGAAAATATCTCCAATCTCCTTGCAACCGTGTGATTCGATCTTCAGGAAATACCCGGAAGAACTGAGCATCCTGATTAGTCGTCACTATATAATAGTTTTTGCCTCTCAATAAATCTGCGAGATCAGTATATGTCTCTCCAGTCGGTGCTTCGTATATTTTCTTTATGCTACGGAGATTTAACGCCCATAGCTCACCACGTGTAAGCCGCCTGTCATAAAAAAGATCGAATGAATTATAATCTTTATACTTTTCACGCAGTCCGCCTGCTATCTCTTTGTAATCATCATCATCTTCATAATACCATCTGAAACCACTTGCGGCAGACATACCTGAGGCCCCACCGACAACTATGGCATCAGCCTCGTTTATTTTCTCACGAAGAATCTCTATTTTATTTTTTTCAGTCATGGTTTAAGTGTTTTTAGTTATTAATAAAGCAAT
>CAMWVA010000041.1 GCA_947177575.1 uncultured Porphyromonadaceae bacterium
GTCATATTCTATGAGCCTGTCAGTCTGGACTATAAAATATCTACGTTATAAATAATAGTACCTTATCTCAAGTATTTTTCTGTCGGATTTATTTGTCAAATGAGAGTTTACCGGTAACAATGTCATCTATCATACCGTCATAAGGAGCTTGTGAAATAACCTTTTCGTTATTGGCACCCTCGTTTTTAGAGTAGAAAATATCACCAAATTCAGCTACCACATATTTAGGATATGTTTCATATTTCTCACGACTTTCCTCCATCAACGGAATAAAGTCATTCTGATAGCGGACGGTGATTTCAGGATGCTCACGTACCCATTTCGGGAAGAATATCACACCGTGAAGTTTATTCTCAGCCGGCATAAAGTTCAGACTTACATCTGTACCGGTAGGTTCAGTCCACGATACCTTATAGACACCGTCGGTAAGTTTGACAATATCTGCTTTCTGGTCACGTACCCAGCGACCGCCTACCATACCGCTGTGGATACGGTAATCAACCGTATTCTCATTCTTTACATAAAATTCGTAATTCCAGCCATTGGCATAAGTGTAGATAAAGTGAGAGCCAATAAATTTATCCATAACTGTTTGTTTTTATATTAGTTGTTCATGTGACAATTAACTTGTCTTTATATTTATAACAAACTCTTAAGGTAATTTAATTGTGCTCTGTAGCTCAAATTATTGTGCTGTATAGCTCAATTAATTTTTCGTGTTTCCGAAGGTGTCTGCCCGTAAAGCTGACGATAGACTCTACAGAAATGGGAAAAATTTTTGAATCCGCTTACCTCCATAATTTTATGAATAGGCCATTCGGTAGTTAACAGTAATCTGCGGGCAGCTTTAAGTCGTCGTCTGATAATCCAATTACGAGGAGAAAGATCACTGAGTTTACTGAAGTCGCGCTTAAAAGTAGCCACACTACGACCGGTATAGTTAGCCAAATCATTTACAGATAGGTCATACATATAATTTTTCTCCATAAACTCCAAAATATCAAGGCGCCAACGGCTGGTAAAATCAAACAATGAGGCATAAGTGCTCTCGTCCTCGCGGAGCACCAAACGTATAGCTTCGAAAACCTTTATTCTTATCCAATGCTTTTCAAAATGCTCACCTGATTTCCAATATGGTCTGAAAGAGTCAAACAGACTGGTCAGTAATGACGAACGTGAGATTTTTAGAAAACTGTTGTTACTTCGTACCACTTTCTTAGGCAAATCTTTCTCAGAAAATGTCTTATAAAACTCAAAGAGCAAATGTCGGGGAAAGAAAAGAAATACCGATAGATGAAATCCTACCTCCTCCGACGGATAGTTCACGAGTGTCATACGATGGTCCTTGCGTACAAACACACATTCTGTTTCTCCGAACGTGGCTACAGATTTACCGTCAAGTAGTACATCGAGACTTCCCCTTGCCACATATACCAATGCATGTTCACTGATATAATACGTACCTTCTCCAGCCGCTTCATGGTAACACGTGACAAAAACATCATCAGTATTTGGAGTTATCAGTTTTATCATATACAAAAGTACAGAAAAATCATGACATCAAAAATATATCTTCCAACTAAGATTTTATACTCAAGTAACAAGGACTATAATGAGTAAATTTAAACCGTCTAACCGACAAATAAGACACATAAATTTTTGCTAACAAAACGAGTAAAGTGACCCCTGAAAGTCAGACAAAAGACTTTCAGGGGTCACTTTACTTTCTTTTATATCTTACAGGAGCTATTCACTGAGATATGACTGTGCCGCCGCCGGAGTGAGCGCTGAGCACGGGGGCATATTGCGACTGGGCAGTAGCGATGCCGATGCTGTACGTTCCGGCACGGGTCACATAGCAGTCGTAAGTAACAACATGGGTACCCTTTGGCAGGAAGGAGAAGAAGAGCGAGACTTTAGCTGCCTGTGCCTCACGATAAGCCCACAGGCCGTCATTGCTTTCGTAGCCTGACAACTGGTCCGCCGGTTGCATACAAGCCGGAAGCTGGTCAGTGAGAGTCACGTAATCCATATCGCGATCGCAGTTAAGGGTCAGGGTCACACGCACACGGTCGCCGACTTTTACATCAAGCTTAGAGTCAGCTTTACTGTTAGAAACAGGCTGTGCTGCCACACCCTGTTCGCCTTGTTCAAGACGATATACGGCTTTGCCTACGCTAAGTCCTTCACCAGACTCGGCACGAACATCGTCCATAGGTTGCAAAGCACTTGTCAGCACACCACCCCATGCAGGACCGGATGCTTCACGACTGATGCTCACTTTACGACCACCGTCTTTACGTGCGTCAAGCGGAAGGGTGACATCACCTGTAAGACGTTCGTAGGGTGCTATATCCACAGGATGACCGTTGACAGTGATTGTAGCCGGCACGGCCGAAGCAGTCCAGTCAGTACCGGTACCGAGCAGAGCGGCTGTAACAGCAGCCGTAGACTGCATACGTCCCCAGTCAAGAGCCTGACGACTAAGTACAAGCCACTGACGCAAACGGTTGGTCATAGCGTCGGAAGGAGCTACTACACCGTATGCTTCAAGTGCACGCGCTGTCACCAACAGAGGTATCTGTCCGTCGAGACCCGATGAGAGATTGGCAAAACAAGCTCCCTTTTCATCACTTACAGTAGCATACTGACGCAGCGACTCAAGAATTACAAGCGGAAGTTTATGGTCGCCTGAACGCCACAACACAATAGCAGCAGTAGCTTTATCATAGATACCAAAGTTCTTCCATGAAGCAGCAACCGCTTTCAGTCCGCGACTTTCAAGAGCCTGCCACTGTGACGAACCTTTACCGACAATGCGTCCCAATGACTGACGTGTGTAGAGGTATGATAACAATACAGCAGGGTCATAGTTCTTACCGGCACGCTTGGCTTCAGTCACAGCCTGATCGTCACAATAAGCCACAGCCTTAGCTACCATATCACCAGCCTCAGCCTGTGACAGATAACCACCTGACAGAAGATAAGCTAAACGGTCAAGAGCACGGCGAGTCATATAACTTGACGAAGGCATCTGCGGACACCAGCTCCAACCGCCGTCAGCATTCTGCAACGAAGCTATTGACGACAGAAGTTCACGACGTGAGGCAGCGTTAGCGGCAGTATCAAGTAAAGTACTCAGACGACTCATACGCAATGTCTCACCCTCAGCATCACGTACCCACGGCGTAGCTTCGAGAGCTACGGTTTTAAGTGAAGCATTGGCAGAAAGCGGCGACTGTGGTGCACCGTCACGCTGCCATAGCTCTATAGCCTCACGTACACGCGGATAACGCGCTGCAAGACCAGCCGAGAGAGTATTAGCGTAAAGCGCGTCGACTTTGGCTGTCAGCGTAGAGTTAGACGGAGTCATTATATCAGGCAGCGCTGCCACACATAGCCATACAGGATTATCACAATACTGTAATGTCAGAGTAGCGTCAGCACCCACTTTAGGTAATGTACCGGACCATTGAGTCTGTCCCGGCTGCAGATAGAAACCTTCCGAATGTGTCACCATAGTTGTAGCAGGATAGACAGGTACGAGAGCCTGCTCACCATCAGTGTGACGTCCGGCAGTGGCATAAACCTGCAAGGTAAGAGCCTGTGTATTGTTACCTACCTCAAGCGGCAGAGCCACAAGACGCGAACCGTAGGCATCGACTGGAGCAGCTTCAAACTGTCGCTCAGCCACTACACGCCCACTGACAGCGTCAAGCCATACCATACGACCTGACACCATAGCTGTCGAATCAGTATTATTGTAGAGTGTAGCCACTGTCTCAACCTTATCACCAGTGCGCACAAAACGCGGAGCATTGACACTGGCCATAACCGGTCGGGCTGCCACCGCTTCAGCCTTAAGTGTAGTAGTATAAAGGCTACTGTCGTACCCAAGCAACTGCAACTGCCATGTAGTATTAAAATCAGGCACTTCAAATTCTATCTCCAGCGTGCCGTCGGCAGCAGGTTTCAAATCAGGTTTGAAGAAAGCCAACGGGTGTTCCAAACCGCGCAATGGTGTGGTATCGCGTTCAGGGCTGCTTGCCATACCTTCGCCGTTCTCGGCAGGAGCTTCATCCATATCGTCTACTGCTACGGCTTCCTGCTTCATGGCACCCATATCAGCGGCAGAAGACATAAATACAGCCCCTTCTTCAGTTACCTCGGCTTCAGCCACAGCATCTTCCATAATACCTCCGGCCATAGTAGCATTAGTAGCCATAAGCTTCATATTTCTCGTGCCACGTATACGAATCGATGAACTACCATACAGACTGTATCCATAAAAGTTCCACGAAGGCCATGACCACGAAGCCACATTTTTCCAGTTGACACGGTCAAGGGCATATTGCATATCAAGATTAGTGACACGATTACGCAGACTTACAGAAGCCGGGTCAGGATAGCTTAGCATACGGCGCGGTTCACTGCTCCATGTAAACGGAGCTAAAGCATCAAGAGCTTTATCGCTCATTACAGCAAACACACCTTCTGTCGGTCCTACAGGCGAAGTAAAACGGAAACGTATTCGTTCCGTATCACCGGGTACTATACGGTCACGCCATGTCAGGGTCTCAACCGTCATACGGTCAGCGGCCGAAGGCGGCAGTACCGTCACACGTGCTGTAGAAGCTTCAAGGTCATGTACACCTGACAAATAAACCCAACGGCGAACATTATCGGCAGGAGCTTCGACCTCAACTGTACCGAGAGTACCGTCGGAAGGAATCCAGCGTACCGATTCTGTACCGTCGCTGGCACTTATCACACACAGCAGCATATCACCGACATAAGAACTTCCGGCACGCAGTCCAACCTTACGCTCTCCCCTACCGGCTGTAATTTCTGAAGCCGGAGTCCACAGAGGAGTGGAGTACGGCACATTGCGATCTGACTCACGCCATACCACAGTTGTACACTCGGCGACCGCCGCGCTGTCACTTTCAGCCTGTAATTTCAGATTATAATGGCCTGACGGTACCGAAGCTGCCCGAAGCACCAGTACAGGAGTATGGCATACACCTTCAGCCACTACCTTGCTATCTGACATATCGGTAAGTGTATAGCGTACATTACCTTCGACACTACGGTCAAGCATATCAGTCAGACGTACAGGCCAACGTACTTCATCACTGCGTACTGTCGTCACCTCAGGTACATCGGCACTTATACCAAGTCCGTTACCAAGACTGAAACGTACCGGCACAGCCTCGGCTGTTTCACCTGAAGGAGCCGTCGACACGGCTGTAATTTCAAATATACCTCGTGCGTAAGGTGTGTTGCGTAGAGCAGAAAGCGGCAACTGCAATTCAAAACTGCCGTCAGCGCCGGCAGTGAGCGTGCCTCCGTAGCGGGCACCACGTTCCGATGAATACCATCGCCACCACGGACGCCATCTAACTTCATAGTCAACCGATGTACCGGGCAACGGCATACCTGAGTAAGTCATAGCACGGCCCTTCACTGTAGCAACGCTGTCATCAGAAGCTATCTCAGGTTGTTCAAGAGTCACAAAGAAAGTAGGCTGACGATAATCAGCTACCTGAACCGAAGTACTTCCGACCTCACGTTCATCTATAAGGACCTGCACGTTAAAACGTCCCAACAGGCCACCGCGCGGTATGGCAAGGTGTCCAGAAGCGCGTCCGTCACTACCGATAGTCAGATCAGTAGAAGCAGCTTCCTGCCAATTAGCATCAAGCAGACGCACGCGGCAGTTTTTGCCACCTGCCAAATTAATCCGACTGCCCTCAACAGTATAAGTCAGTATACCAAAGCCGATAGTGTCACCGGGATGATATATAGACAGGTCAGGTAATACAGTAGCGTATGTACGTTCCTTGCTGTTATTATTACGAGCGAAGGTATAAATATCGGTAATAGTCACATCACCGTTCTTACGTACCACAGCACGCCATTCACCTTTAGGTATATCAATGCGACCGTTATTATCAGTAGTCTTTACGCTGTGACGTACCCACGAGTTTCCTCTACGGGTCTGAAGAGTGACCTCAGCTCCCTGTATAGGCTGCTGACCATGTCCGTCAGCCACATACAGACGTGTGACCGGTTCGTCATTACTCTGTATAGTCACAGCTGTAGCTACAAGCGCACTCACCGAAAACGGCTGTGCCCAGCCACGACGGCGTATTTCGTCAGGTATACCATCGGCACCGGGTTTAGTCGATGCCACTACTATGTAACGTCCAGGAGTCTGGGCATCAAAAGCAAAATCATGCTTTACCACCCTCGGTACAGTATTACCGTCTGCCACCTGTACCGAAGCTACAGGTTTACGTCCCTGTATCAGATGTGCCACATCACGGTCATCAGCAGTATTCTCCGGTATCTTATAGAGTAACAACCAAGTGGCTTTACCATTGGCGACTGTCACATTTCCGCTTATCGAAGCTCCGGGAAGATACTGGGTACGCATATCTATATTAACCAGTCCCTGCGCCATACGTGCTAAAACGTTGTCAAGAGCCGGAGCTGTACCGAAGCGTTTCTTCAGACCTGCCACATAATCATAAAAGTCACGGTAAGTCTCGATATCGTTGTCTGACAACAAACCGTTGGCAGCAGCAGGAAAACGAAGATCAGCAAGACTGGCTACTAACGGCACACAGGCAGCGTTGGTATCAAAACGTTTCAGCCATGATTCAATAAAATCCGCACGCTGTTCATAAGGCATAAGATCTACTTTACGACCTACCCATGCTATCAGAGCTTCTGTAGTGCCGTGAGCCTCATGCCAGGCTATCATACGGTCTATTATATTCGTAGCTTTCACAGTATCGGCAGCTCCCGGCTGTGAGTTGCCGGAGGCAGGTAAAGCAAAGGGTAGTAACGGTATAACATCGTCGGCATTACCCGAAAAAGAACCTAACAGGTCAACGGAACGAAGAGCTATAAAGTCAGCGACAGTCATGCCGGCTGTACGTGCATCACCAAGATTTTCGGCAAGCGAACCAAGCTGTCCGATAGGAATAGCGAAACCTTTATCAAGCTCACCATACGCCTCACCGACAATACGCTTCACCTCAGCGGCAAACTGTGCACCGCTCCATTCAAGCGGATCGGCGGAAAGCGGCTGAAGTGGTAACGTACGGCCATCGAAAACCCACGGCTGTGAGTGATATACCTGATTGAGACCTGTAGCCTCAAGTAGAAGACCTACTCCACGCCAGGGTTGAGGCAAACATTGTGCCACTGAATCGAGTAACTTCATCTCCGCGCCTACACCGGCACGGTCAATAAGCGAACGTGCTATCGACAGACGTACAGCGGCCTCAAGAGCCTCTGCCGAACGTCCGGCATCAAGCGAAGCCTGCAGGCCGGCTGCCGCACGTGCAGCCTCCTCGGCCGGAAAAGCGAAATCTGGCTCCGAGCTTCCCCCTTTGACGGGCGCGGCGCCGGCTACCGGAAGTCCGATAGCAAGAAGGGCTGCCGCAACGGCAGCCCGACAATTAACTGGAAAAGTCATTACTGTATGGATTGTCAAAAACTATCGACTGTCATTTCTTCTTGTGCTTATGCCCGGGATGCTTTGACCGCATCTCACGCATTTTTTCACGAAAACGGTTCTCAGCATCCTTAAGTTCATATATCTGCTTAGGAGTAAGAATCTTCCGGAATTTTTCATCATAGCGTCCCTCAAGCTCAGCTTCACCGCTCTTAGCTTTGTTAATGGCCTCTGACACGGCATTATAATCAGCCTCGGAAGCATTAGGGTCTTTCTTGACCTTACGTTCAAGTTCCATAGCCGGCTCCCATAACTTGTGTCGCTCGTCCATCTGAGCCGAATAAAGGTCAAAGAAAGGACGGCATTGTTCATCGCTCAGCTTGAGTTCCTGAGCAAGGAATTTCATCTTAAATTCCTTTACTTCACGGAACATCTCATCTTTCGATTTATCGCAGCGGTCCTGAGCCGAAGCCAGACCGCAGGTAGCAATTAATATAAGTGTAAGAAGTAAATATTTTTTCATTCGGTAGTTTTTAACAGGTTTTCATCATTTTTCGGTCAACAGACTCACATAAAATTCACGGCTTCAGCCGGATATTGTACAGTCATTTCAGCAAATGGTCTGGGATACTTATGGCGGCATACTGCGGAGAGAGAGAGTAACCGAAGTCAGCCTCGAAATCCTCGATACTGCTGTAATTACCGCTCACTTCAGCTTCAAGCGCTGTATCACTTTCATAAGTGGGCATCATTACCACTGAGGGTATATCGGTACTGGTCATCGCTACCACCACCGATTCTGGAGGATTATCGAGATATAAGCTTCCGGCGTCAGTAGCGGTATGAAAAACTTTCATCATAAGCCATATACCGACGAACATTGCCGCCAGATAAATATATGGTTTGATTCGTTGCCATACCGACATGGGAGCCGGTGTCTCAACCTCGGGATAAGGAGGAAGCTTGGCGCTTACCTCATCGAAAAGCCGGTCAAAGTATCCTTCAGGCACCGTCATACCGGTGTCACGCCCATATTTATCTATGATTTTCTCTTCTAAGTTCATGTCACAGGATACTTTATTTACTGTTGATTTTTGATTTTTCAGGATTATCACGCAGCCACATTATGTCTGCATTCCGGTGATATGACACTTCCTTGTGTCATGGGTTTAAGCACCATACCAATTTTAACGTTATACAACGCTCTTTTTTACTTTGTATAAAATACAACTATAAAATATACATTGTTAAATTACGTTATACCTTCAAGCGGAATGTGGTTGCCTTAAAGATTTTTTAGTAACTTAGCGCCGTTACTCCTCCGAAGTGCTCTCAGCACGGCACTCCGATAGCAGGTGTTTATCCATTAACTCCACCTACAACTCCCAGGCACACAATGTCATATCAAGCCCCCATTGACGAAGCGAAGCTCATCAAAGACCTGCAGAACCCTAAGACGGCTCATCAGGCCTTCGATCTGCTTATGCGTACCTACGGTAAGCAGATGTACTGGCAGATACGCAAAATGGTCATAGGCCATGATGATGCTAACGACCTGGTACAAAATGCCTTCATCAAAGCATGGAATCATCTGCCTAATTTCAGAGGCGATGCCAAGCTTTCGACATGGCTCTTCAAGATAGCTGTCAACGAATCTATCAACTTTCTCAACCGGGAACGTATGAAAGCCCAGGTCAACGACGATAGCGATGACTCGTTTCTGCTTAACAGTATCGAGAGCGACACCTATTTCGACGGTGACGACCTTCAGAAAGGACTTCAGAAAGCCATAGCGCGTCTGCCTGACAAACAACGTCTGGTATTCAACATGCGCTACTACGATGAAATGAAGTATGAGGAGATGTCGCAAATACTCGGTACTTCAGTAGGTGCTCTCAAAGCCTCATATCACCATGCTGTCAAGAAGATAGCCGAGGCTATAGGAAATCTCGATATGTAACCTAAACCGTGATACGTTTGAAATAACCTACACTCATTAAAAACATGAAACATAAATTACTTATCTCTCTCGGACTTACTCTTGCTGCTACAGGTACGGCTTTTGCGGTACCGGCACGTCCGGGACAACTGCGTACTGTCACCCAACCGGACGGTTCGGTACTGACTATAATGGTAACAGGCGATGAACGTACTCATCGTGTCACCACTGCTGACGGCACATTACTTATCTATGACGAGACAAACGGTTATACCTACGCTACTGTCGGAGCTGACGGACTACCTGTATCATCAGGTATTCTTGCTGCTGACAACACAACCGGTGTGGCACGTTCGGCTGCAATCGACCCTGTGGCAGTAGAACAGGCATTTGAGTTGCGGGATAAAATGCTGCTGACTGATTCAAGCCGTATGCGTTCAATAACACCACGCGCTCTGCGTGCTCCGAAGTCTGACACTGAAAATGATGAGCAGACAGGTCATGTCAATGTAGGACGTTTCAGTGAGGATTTTCCTGTCAAAGGCGAACAGAAAGGTCTCGTAGTGCTTGTGGAGTATACCAATCTTAAGTTTACTCTTGAAGACCCGCACGACTATTTCACACGTCTGCTTAACGAACCCGGATTTTCAGATCTGAACGGCACAGGCTCAGCCCGAGACTGGTATATCGAAAACTCCAATGGTCTTTTTGTACCTGAGTTTGATGTCTACGGACCTGTCACACTCTCGCATAGCGGAAACTATTATGGCGGTAATGATAGTTGGGGTAATGACAGACGTCCCGAGGAACTCGCTATAGAAGCCTGTCAAATGCTTGATGAAACAGTAGACTTCAGCGAATACGACCGCGACGGAGACGGAGTTATCGACAATATCTTCATTTTCTATGCAGGCTATGGCGAGGCCGACGGCGGCGCAGCATGGACAATATGGCCTCATTCATGGGAAGTCACTACGGCTCGTCCAAACGAGAGATACGAATTTGACGGTGTTCAGCTCGACCGCTACGCCTGTGCGTCTGAGCTCGAAGGCAACGGTACACCTGACGGTATCGGTACTTTCGTACATGAATTCAGCCATGTGATGGGTCTACCTGACCTGTACGCTACCAGCTACACCGGTGCCTTTACACCCGGCTCTTGGTCAGTGATGGATATGGGTCCCTACAACAACGATGGCCGCACACCGCCCAACTATTCTGCTTACGAGCGTTACTGTCTTGACTGGCTACAGCCCATGGAGATTGAGATGACATCAGAGGTAGTACTTAATCCTATGCTTGACAATAACGAAGCCTTTATAGTCCATACAGAAAAACAGAATGAATTTTTCATTCTTGAGAACCGTCAGCAGGAAGGCAACGACAGATACCTCCCCGGTCACGGTATGTTAGTATGGCATATTGACTATAATCCCGGAATATGGGATGCTAACATTGTCAATAACCAGCCTACTCACCAATATGTCGACCTCATCGAAGCCGATAATAAACGTGATGATATAAGCCGTGCCGGTGATGCTTTCCCCGGAACAAAGAACGTCACCGAATTCGGTCCTACTACCAAACCTGCCTTTGTTGACTGGAACAAACAGCCTGTCGAATATACTCTGAACGATATACAGGAGATTGACCGTGTCATCACCTTTACCTCTATTTCAAGTGCAGTCAAGGATATAGCTTCCGATCTTCAGACCGCTGGTGCATGGGCACACAACGGTATATTGTACACATCATCGGATACCGCTCTGACTGTCTATGACATTACAGGACGAAATGTAGGCACTGTCAGTGCTTCTGCTCCTTTGAGTCTGTCAGTTTCGGGTATCTACATTGTTCGACTCAGTAACAATTCAGCCGTAAAAGTAAGACTGTAACATATCATCTGACTCTTCTTTAAAATAAGCGTTGCCCCGTGTCTAGAGATTGGACACGGGGCAACGCTTATTTTAAAGAAAAGATTTATACTCCTCTGTTTTCTTTATTAAATATGTGACGCAGACGTGAGAAAATACGTTTAGCTGTCGATTCGGTAGGTACTATATTTGACGAATCTTTCAGACTTTCGATAGCAGCCTTTTCAGTATCCGAAAGTTCTTCAGGAACATATACCATTACATTAACAAGAAGGTCACCCTTGACACTGCTGTTCATACGCGGCAGACCTTTGCCACGCAGACGAAGCACCTTACCGGGTTGTGTACCGGCCGGAATCTTCAGACGTGCACGGCCACCGACTGTAGGAACTTCGGCACTACCGCCGAGAGATGCTGTCGGGAAATCGAGCATCAGGTTATAGATGAGGTCATCACCGTCACGTATCAGCTCGCTATTCTTCTCCTCCTGTACCACGATAAGCAAGTCACCGTTGACACCGCCGTGACGCGGAGCATTACCCTGTCCGCGAAGAGTAAGAACCATACCGTCCTCAACACCGGCAGGAATATGGAAGCTTACAATCTCCTCTTTCTTCTCTACGCCGGTACCGTTACAGTATGTACAAGGTTCGGATATGATTTTGCCTTCACCTTCACACTCGGGACATACCTGCTGGCTCTGCATAGCACCTAAAATGGTCTGCTGCACTGTAGTGATATAACCTGTACCATGACAGCGCGGACAGGTCTTGAAGGCTGTACCGTCCTTAGCACCTGTGCCCTTACAATGCTCACAGGCAACCAGACGCGGAATCTTTATCTTCTTGTCGACACCGTCCATTATATCTTTGAGTGTCACCTTTACGGTGATACGCAGGTCGGTACCTTTGTTGACATGCTGGCGTGGTGCATGACCACCGTACTCATCACCGAAACCGCCGAAGCCGCCACCGAAATGTCCGCCAAAAATATCGCCAAATTGCGAGAAGATATCTTCCATCGACATACCGCCGGCGTGGAAGCCGCCACCTCCGCCGCCGAACCCCTGAGGACCCATCGCGTGGCCGAATTTATCATACTTGGCACGCTTGTCGGCATCACTCAGTACATCGTATGCTTCCGCAGCTTCCTTGAATTTCTCTTCTGCTTCTTTATCACCCGGATTCTTATCGGGATGATACTTAACGGCCATCTTACGATAAGCCTTTTTTATTTCATCGGGTGTGGCGGTCTTCGACACGCCGAGCACCTCGTAGTAATCTCTTTTATTGTCTGCCATGGCTGTGTGTTTTGTTTTAGTGGGTCGATAGTTATATTAGTTTTATTTTTCGGGCAGCATATTACTGGCCCACAACAACCTTGGCGTGACGCAGCACCTTGTCGTTAAGCATATAGCCCTTGGTCACGGTGTCGATTATCTTACCTTTCTTACTCTCGTCAGGTACAGGTATCACTGAGATAGCCTCATGACGTTCGGTGTCGAATGTATCATCGGCCGGATCCATTTCTTTAACACCGTTCTGCTCCATATACTTTTTGAGCTTATTATAGATAAGCTCCATGCCTTCTTTGACACCCTGCGAGTCACTGCTGTTCTCAGCAGCCTGCAGACCACGCTCGAAATCGTCTACTATCGGCAGCAAACCTTTCAATACGTTCTCACCGGCATTTTTGATAAGGTCAGACTTCTCACGCAGAGTGCGCTTGCGGAAATTATCGAATTCGGCCATAAGGAACATATATTCCTTCTTCTCCTTGGCCACATCAGCATTCAGCTCCTCTACCTGTTTACGCAGGGCAGCAACCTCATCTTCCGGCTGATTTTCAGCTTCAGTCATGGCTTCACCCATCTCTTCCTCTATTTTCTCGGCAGCAGCTGCACCCTGTTCTTCGCGTAAGGACTCGGATTCGAACTGATTGTTCTCACCGTTAATGTTATCTTGGTTTTGATTGTTATTCTTTGACATGATATGGTATTTTTATTAATTCCTGCTTCAAAAAACGTGCCAAATTTTCAATAATCCATTCCCGCGTTACGAAGCGTGAACAGACATCGGCTTACGTCAATAACAACAACCAAACAGCCCTGTCGGTTGACTCCCAACGTTCATACGCTTTAACAGCTGTAGCATAATCAGCAAACAGACCGTACAGAGAACTGCCCGAACCGCTCATCGAAGCATACAGAGCACCTGCTTCATACAGTGTTTCTTTTATCTCGCCTAATTGCGGAAACTGAGGAAAAAGTGATTGTTCGAAATCGTTTTTAACCACTCCCCGCCACTCGGCAACAGGTAGTTCAGGCAGTTTGCGAAGATCAAACTCAGGTCTGGCAGGCTTAACACCGGCAAAAGCACGGGCGGTAGAAATCGAGACCGGAGGCTTAACTATAACACACCACATACCGGCTAAAGACAACGGGAGCGGTTCGAGTTTCTCCCCTACTCCTTCAGCGTATGCACACTGGTTAAGCAGAAAAAACGGACAGTCAGCCCCTAACGAAAGTGCAATCTCACTTAACGCCTGACGTCCTAACACACCACCCGACAGTTGTTCAAGAATCTCAAGCGTGAAGGTAGCATCGGCACTTCCTCCGCCCAGACCGGCACCATCCGGCAAATGTTTCTCAAGTGTCAGTGACACATGCCCTAAACAGTCACTCAGTCCTTCACGTGCAAGCCGTTCACGATATGCACGCAAAGCACGCCATACGAGATTACGTTCAAGCGCACAATCAACCTTACGCCCGGTAAGCAGCAGCCGGTCTTCAGCTCCTCCGCGTGTCACTTCTATTATATCGGCAAATGGCCATGGAGAGCGCGGTGTACCGCTCAACACACCTACAGGATAGAATACTGTCTGAAGGTCATGATAACCGTCCGGACGGCGTGCTACAATATCAAGACCTAAATTAATTTTAGCGTTTACAAATTTTATCATGGAGTCTTTGTATTATTGTCATGCAGATGGGCAAGCCATGTAACTGTCTGTTCTGACAGCAAACGTGGCAGCAAAAGCCCTAACACACCCCCGCGTACCGCCAGCCATGCCAGAAAAGCACTCCACAGCATGGCATTGCCGGGCAGTCCGAAAATAAGTCTGCCTGCATCAATGTGGACGAACGTCAGCAGCATAAACACGCTCATACCAGCAAGTGTGGCATATAGCATCTGCCGTGTATGAAGCATACCTATATAAAAACCATCAAATATAAATGCACACACCGTAAGCAGCGGGAGCAGAGACAACCATATCTTATAACCGGAGGCAGTCGCTACTACTCCGGGTAGGTCAGTAATAAGAGCCATTATATCGGGAGCCCAAAGAGTGTATATAACACTGAACACTACAGCCATTACGGCCGACCATAACAGCAGACGCCTGACAGCTGCCAACAACGATTCACGTTTTCCGGCACCGGCATAACGTCCTGTCAGGGCTTCACCGGCAAAAGCCAGACCGTCCATAACAAATGAAAAGAATATGAAAAACTGCATCATCAGAGCGTTGGCCGCTAAGATTTCTTCACCAAGACGGGAACCTACCGATGTCATGCTGACACTTACGGCCATAACACAAGCAGACCGAAGAAAAAGATTGATATTGACTGTGAAATAGCGACTCCAGCCGCCACGTCCTAACAGTCTACTCCACTTCGGACGTTTCACCCCACGCATACGCCACATAACGGCACCTGCTATTATCAATGCTCCCAGCCAGTTGGCACAAGCTGTACCCCAGGCCACACCCTCAAATCCATAATCAAGTAAAACGGCTAACAAAAGACTGAGCCCTATATTAAGAAGATTGGTAACAATGGCTACCGCCATAGGCCAGACAGTGTTCTGCATACCTATAAACCAGCCGCTCATAGCCATCGTAGCCAATGCCGGAGGAATACCCCATACTGCTATAGAAAAATAAAGTGCTGCATAATCCCCCACTTCACCTGCCGCACCTGTCCACCACATAAAAAGTCTGACCAACGGCACCTGTAAGCATACCGATACTATTCCTATACAGAGTGCTATCGTTACCGAACGTACTAAAGTACGCCATTGTGCTTCCGTATCACCGGCACCGTAAGCCACGGCCGTAAGTCCGGTAGTGCCCATACGCAGAAATCCGCACAGCCACGTCACCACATTCAGCATCATCGCAGCCACTGCCATAGCACCGAGATATGCTGTCGAACCTAAATGACCTGAAATAGCCGTATCACTCAGTCCAAGAAGCGGCACAGTGATATTACTCACCACTGCCGGTACTGCTAACGATGCTATCAGCCTGTTGAGCCGTGGCGGACATCCGCCATCGCTATCCTTCACTACCGCAGATTCACTTCCTCTCATATAAAATCAAGTAACTTTCCTGATACTAATATAGATTCCTACTGCGAAGTTACACTTAAATTCTATCTTCTACAACCTCCGCGAACATAAATACTATACTTCTCGGAACAGGTTACATGATTTTAGCGTAATTGTGATATATATAGACTTGGCTATTTGTATATTATACTGTTTATATGCACTTTATGAAAAAGACTCTTGTATGGGTCTTTAAGAATGTAAAATTACTAAAAAATCTAACACATAAATTCTAATCATCACCACAATTAATAGTTTACCGATGAGGCTATTGTGTAATCCACAAAAATTTCGTAAATTTACCCTTATAATTAGTTTGTAATGTAATTCTTCATTCTTTATATGAGCAAACTTAGCAAGACAGATACTGAATACTCCAGATGGATACAGGAGTTGAAAGAAAGATATAGAAGTAGTCAGATCAAGGCTGCGGCTAAGGTTAACCGAGAGATGTTACGTTTCTATTGGTCGGTTGGTCGTGACATAGTGGCTCGTGATGCAGAAAATGTATATGGAAGTGGGTTTTACAAGAATCTCAGTCAAGATCTGAAAGAAGCTATACCAGAATCTGATGGTTTTTCTCGTCAGAATTTACAGTATATGAAGAAAATGTATCTTCTTTATAAAAAAAGTAATGTGAATTGCCAACAGGTCGTTGGCAATTCTGTTGGTCCGATATACCAACAGACTGTTGATATATCGGAAAATGAACCTTATGAATTAATATTCTCCATACCATGGGGACATCATTGCACGCTCATTGATAAATATTTTGAAATAAAAGACACCGAAACAGCGCTGTTCTATATAAATAAGACAGTCCAAGAAGGTTGGTCAAGAAGTGTACTTAAATCTTTTATTGAAACAAATCTGCATCTTAGACAGGGAAAGGCATTGACAAGCTTTTCACGACTGCTCCCTTCTCCGGACAGTGATCTGGCTCAGGAACTTACTAGGGATCCTTATATATTCGACTTTACTGAAATGACAGAACCTTATAGAGAACGAGAATTGAAAAGGGCTTTGATGGCTAATATCTCACGCTTTTTGCTTGAACTTGGTTCCGGTTTTGCATACGTTGGGGAAGAGTATCGTCTTCAAATAGGTCATACAGAACAGTTTATTGACTTACTGTTTTATAATATAAAACTTCATGCTTATTGTGTAATAGAAGTCAAGACCGCAACTTTCGGAGCGGGAGATATAGGGCAGCTTGGCACATACATGACTGCTGTCAATCATATACTAAAAACCGAGCAAGATAACCCCACTATAGGTCTATTAATATGTAAGGATAATGTGCTTGCGCAATATGCTCTTGAATCATCGTCACAACCTATTGGCGTTGCAGAATTTCAACTCACAAAGTTTATTCCTGACGAATTCAAGAGTTCACTACCCTCAATAGAGGATATTGAATTGGAACTGAAAGAATAGTTATCTACGTATCAATATGCCTTTCATCCATTGCGATTCATTATGAGTCTGATAAATCAGTTGTTTTTCTTCCTCTGTACAGCCTATCAAGATCTTAATTTCAGAATCACGTTTCAATAAATCAACTATACACATTATAGCGTCAATTTTCTTCTCTCCCGTTCCGACCCATACATCAATCCCTTCATTATCCATTGAATTTGTATTCTTCAAGTATCCATAATCAACCTTATACAGAAAATCTGCAAACTTCGGATGGTTAGTTCCCTTAGGTCTATCAATGACTATTTCCGAGTTACTAACTATTAAATCCAGCATTTCCCAGAACTCCCTGTTGAACCCGATTTCCTTTAGTCGAGTATGACTTTTATTGTTCATTTAGATACTGTTGGTTAAAGTTTTTATCTAATGCTCATATCTGTCAGCGCACTATTGACGCATAAGATACTCGTTTTTAATCCACGAGGTTATTGTTGTGGTACCCGAAGACTTGTATGGGCGCAATGTAAGATTCATGGTTTAAAAATTGGATATAGCATCCTCTCAATTCCGCATTTTATGACGTTGTTTTTAACTTTTTCGATAGTTGCGTCAGTAACACCAGTTCCTACTGAGATGTGAAGTTCCGAGCCGTTTTTGAGTCGGTTTATCTGAATGGAATCCATTGATGCAAACCATTCGGAGAATAGATCGGGAAAATCTGGGTTACTTGTATCCAGTATCAAAGGATTTTCATCCTTACCTGAGAAATTATTGTTACATGTCATCAAGCTATCGCTTTTTATCTCAAGTACAATACTAAACGTTCTGTCAGCATCGGTAGATTCCAATGTAGGTCTGTCATCTTCTACTAATGCCGTTATTTTAGCGTTATTCGATGATTGGCTACATGAAGTCCCCATTATGGCCCAACCAATAATCAAATATAAAATATTGCTCTGCTTCATCTTAAGTATTATATCTCGTTTTATATACGAATGTTATTGTATAACAGCCCATACCGTAAGCGTGAGAACCTCTATGCTATCCTTGTGTAGTGTCTTGAATTTACTACTTTCTCGACTTACAAGAGAGTATACTACTTCTTATTTTCCAAATATCTTAGACGGCATAAACCAATCGAATGCAAATTTAGTCATAGTATTTGAGAGTTAGGACGTTATTGGTAAAATTTATATTAATTTTTTATTATGAAAGCTGAAACAGATACGAATAACCTTCCGGACGGCTACGCTGAATGGCGTAGAAAAATTGAGAATCTCATTGAAAAAACAAAACTCAATGCAGCTATCCATGTGAGGCCAACTCAATTGTCTACGTATTGCGTAGTCAATTTCAACCTCCGAAAAAGTATACGCAGCGCGTAGATAATGTTTGCAGCTTCTTAAATCCCCAGCCGTTACCGTACTGCTTACATTCGGCATTCAGCATCATGCCAAATATTATATTTCTGTAGCGTATACAATCGGATATGGAAAAAAGGTACAGCGCAACGACGAGACTTCAGGTGCTGGAACCGCCGGGTCAGCAATCTTGAAATAACATATACTAATTCCAACTTTGGAGCCAAAATGGAAGTGTAAGATGGTAAACTTCTAATCTCAACATCATCAAGAAAAATGAATAGACTAATTACATCAATCATCGTGTGCTTAGCGACGATTGCAGCAATGGCACAGACAGCAGACATAGAGGTCAGCTATAACATGCGTTCCTTCTATGCAAATGGAGTGGAAAAGAACAATAAGTATCATCTTTTGGCTAATTCCACCTTTTCCAAGTTTTTTAATCCCCAGTCAGAAGAGATTGATTCCCTGACTTCAACCCCTGAAGGACTTGCCAATTTCAAGAAAACACAGGAGGCTGTCTTGAAAGCTATGATTAGCCAAGGCCAGATTACTGTTGACAAACTCCCCCGAAAAAAGGTGACTGGTTATGTGATTAAGTCTGCTCAGGATTCTACAATAACTGTATATGAGATGCTCAGGGACGAACATGTATATTATACTGAACCTTTCTCTGAAATGGTATGGGAAATTGGAGACAGTACTAAGAATGTGCTTGGCTATGAGTGTATTCAGGCAACTACGGACTATCATGGTCGAGAATGGACCGTATGGTTCACACCGGACATACCGATTCAGGACGGCCCGTGGAAACTAAGGGGTCTTCCGGGATTGATTCTTGAAGCTACCACCGGAGACGGAATAGGATTCTTTGCGGACGGTATCGAGCAAACCGCCAAACAGATCAGGAATGTCTATGGAGCCGAGAAATATGAGAAACAGAACCGTAAGGATATTTTACGCGCCCGGCGTGCCATGATTGATAATCCAATAGGCTCACTTACCGCTACAGGATCGCTGGAAGGTGTAAAGATTGAGTCTAATGAACTAAAACCAAAATCAGAGTCGTTTGATTTTCTCGAAACCGATTATAGAAAATAGACATGAGAAGACTGCTTTTGATTATTGCTGGTATGATGCAGAGCCTTATCCTTTCTGCCTTGACAAATGACTTACCTGATATTGAAATGGTCATTGTAAATGGAGGAACATTCACAATGGGTTTTGATGCTAACGAGGCCGAACATGCTTATGAGGCACCTAAGCATGAGGTGACACTACATGACTATAAGATTGGTAAGTATGAGGTGACACAGGATTTATGGGAAGCTGTAATGGGAGATAATCCAAGTATTTTTAAAGGTCCCGATTTACCTGTAGAAAATGTTTCATGGAATGATGTCCGGCAGTTTATCAAGAAGCTTAACAAACTTACAGGAAAACATTACCGTCTTCCGACAGAAGCAGAATGGGAGTTTGCAGCAAGAGGCGGAAATAAGTCTAAAGGCTATGCCTATATAGGAGGTGATGAAATTGATACAACTGCATGGCACTCTGGTAATTCGGATAAATGTACTCACGCTGTTGGTTCATTAACGTCTAATGAGCTCGGTATATTTGATATGGCCGGTAATGTAAGTGAGTGGACTCAGGACTGGTTTGGACATTATTCAGATAAAGCTCAGACAAATCCTAAAGGACCCAAATCATCTGACATAGGTAAAATATTCCGTGGAGGAAATTGTGCTATTCTTTTTAATTACAATAAACCTGCATGCCGTTTTGTAAGTAACCCAAATTTCAAATCATCTACCATAGGCTTTCGATTAGCTGAATAAATAGAAACTGACAAAACCTTTACAGCATACGCCAGATACGATGCCATAGGACGGGCCATACCTCCCCATATTAAGGCTGAGGGAGGACCTCAGGAAACGACTCCCCAACAGCCTCTATCATGGCCGATGAAAGATCACAGGTCACCTCTTTGACTTTAAGACGTCTCCATACCGGAATGGTCTCCTCTAAAACAGCTACTATCTTAGAGACTTTGGTGCCATAAAGTATTGTAACATTTTGGCTTTTTCTCGCAGTTTTCTTAGGGGTTAGGCAAATTTCCGTTATCTTTGCATTGTCAATTAGTGTGACAAGGCAC